>JAIEEW010000216.1 GCA_029067255.1 Clostridia bacterium
TGCGCCTCTGAAAGGTATTGCTATATGCTCTGGCAAGAAACCTCCTACCATACCGCTGTAAAGATTGTTCAATACCGTCCAAAGTCCGTCGCTGAATAGACCTCCCTGTCCGTCAAGCGGCAATACGATAGCGGTAACCGTTTGTTTCTGATTGAGTTTAGTCTCGTCCAAACCATTTATCGCAATCAACTGCGACATAGCGGTATAAGTCATACCGTCTATTGCGGTGTAAGTGTATTCGATATTTTTTCCGATTATTTTGTCGAGTTCGTCAATACTAACGTGTATTCCGCTTTGAGCCGTAAAGATATCTCCTGCGGATTGCTTAGTGTTGAATACTCTGCCGGTAGCTTTCGGGTTCGCATTCTCAAACGCGAGCGGTTTATGACCGCCGAAAGTACGCTCTACAGTCGGATCAGTAGGAAGATGCATTATAGCGTCTTTACAGTTGAAGTCATCAACGCTTCCCAATTTTACGTCTGCAACGGAAATACGCAAAGCGTCAAACTGTTCGTCCGTATCAGCGGTATTGTCGGGACTTAAAACTCCGTTTACAAGCGCGTTTGCAAAGCTCGTAGTGTTGACAACGTATTTTTGACCTAAAACGTCCAATTCAAAGTTTACCAAAGAATCAAGATCAAAAGCCTGATTGAGCAACGCATAAGTCTGCGGTACGTTGAGAGTAATCGAGCCGTCGTCCACTTTCAAGCAAGTCGTCACGATAGAAATAAGAGGATCGAGCATAGTTTTTGCGTCGAATTTAAACGAATCGTCCGGATCGCTCGGATCATCAGGATCGCTCTCGCTTGCGTTCATCAAAAGACTCAGATCGATTGCCGTCAAGAAGTTTTGAGTTTTAATGTCGGCTACTTGATTTTGAATAATTCCGGCAAGTCCCAAGACGTTTCTCAACGTCGTCGCGAACGATGCGTCAGAGAATACTCTGCTTAAATTTGCCGCTACGTAAAGTCTGCTGTCTCCGAAATTCTGCGGATCGAAAGCTATATCGAGAATAGACGTATCGTCCTGTCCTCCTACGCGCGTCGGGCACATAACGTCCGTACATACTACGCCGTTTGCGCCTGGGGTATGCTCGTGATAAAGCGAGAAATATATTTTCATTTTCTTTACCGCTTCGTCGTTCATCCAGTCCGTTGGGTTGGATTTGATAGCGTTTGCCAATGCGAATGGTTCTACGTCAGCAACCAACTTGTAAGTAAGATGTTCATAGTCGTTACCTGTACGATCCAAAAGATCGATATTGCCGACTACGCTGATATTTGCGAGATTGATCTCATCCGCTCCTGCGATAATATCTTGATCGAGTTTTCCGCTGACGTAGTCGTAAGAACCGCCTGCGATCTCGAATGCGCCGAGCGTAGCCACTCCGTTTTCTACTTTGACGTTCGCAAAAGCGTTATCTTCGTCCGTCAAATCTACTGCGAATTCAAACTGGATCTCATTTTCGCCGAAGAAGGCGTCAAACAACTCCATATTTTCTTCGCTGATATAGTCTTTTATAATTTTCTTTACCAAATCGCTGTTGACTAGCTGCCAAATATGCGGTATATCTATAGTGATTTCATACAGACCGTCATTGCACTTTATGTCCTCTTCATCGCGGAAAAGTACCATAGGCAAAAGACCTAACAAACCGCTCATATCCGACGCTGTTGCCTGCGCGGAAACGTTACTTGTCAAAAGGGCTGTAAGATCGCTGTTTTTGAGTTTGAATAGCTGATCGCCGATTTGCAAATACATTGCGTTGTCTTGATAATAAACGCCCATATTATTGCCGTTTGCGGATATAACGGCATGGAAAAGCGTAGAATTATTCTGCGTCTGACTCAAATCGATATTTCCCATAATATCCAACGCGTAGACGGTCGTTGCAGAACTGTTCTTTACTTTCGCGTTTGCCTGAATATTGACTTTGAGTCTGTCCTTACCTTCAAGCGCGAACGCTTTTTTCAAATCACCGGTAAAATCATCCCAAAGTTCAAAAGTAGTTTTTGGCGGCGCGTCGGTGATTTTGAGGGTCACCGTGATAGATGTAGCCTTGTAATTTTCAGTCTCGTCTGCGGATATAGTGATCTCATACTCACCTTTTTCCGTATAACCTTGAGCCGGATCGTATTTCAATTCGGTCTCATCATGGTTCAATGACGCGACAACGTTATGCGGCTGTCCGTCATAAATAAACGACTGAACTTTGTTCGCATATATGAAAGAGTCTTGCTTTTCAGGCTGCGGGTCTTTACAACTTACCATAAAGATACTCGTAGCCAAAAGTACCAACGCCAGCACTATGCACAACACTGTCATTTTGTTACGTTTCATAATTTGCCTCCTTGTGAGTTTAATTTTCCTCACTATCATTTTGTGGCGGCATGCTGAATTCTAACTGAATTTTTAGATAAAGTTTGAAAAAACAACGATAAAATTTACCATTGTCAAACCGATTCGGTTATTTATTATAATAAAATCAATATTTCAATATTATTCTTCAAATAAAACTACATTTATATTAAAAGCGCAAGATTTTCCGTCGAGATTTAATCTCAATTCATAATAACCGCTTTTCAAAAAGTTTATTTTTACCCTTAGCGGAATACTATTGTAGATCGTCGGCGGCAAATCTATCGTATACGGCAAATCTACAGAATCGTTATTTACCATCGTATCCTGTATAACGTAATAGTCTTGCGGATTTTCAATCGCGCCGTAAACCAAATTGCCGGAACTATTGACGTAACCTCTTCTTACTTGCAGGTCGATCTTTGCCGTTTTGCCCTCGTAACCGTGATAGGTATTTACGATCGCCGCATCAAAATTGTAGGTATATCCGACAAAATAATAATCTTTCAAATCGGTCGCGCCGTTTATCGAATATTCGCTCATTTCGGTTTGAGGAGCTTTTGGCGAAATATACAAGATCGCTTCGGAAGTTAGTCCGTCGCAAGCGTATGAGAGCGTATATCTACCGGTTCGTTTGAATACTATACTCGTCGAAGACAACGTAGGATTTAGATAGAAATAGTCGTTGGAACTGTCGATAGAATAGCCGTTTATACTCAAATACTCCAAAGGCAATCGCGCTTCCGTTACAGATCCGTCGGCAAGCGTCCAAGTCATAGCGGCGATACGCAACTGCGTAGAATATCCCGCTTCGCTCAATTCCAAAGTAAGTTCTTCCGAAGTCAAAGTCAGTTTTTTATCTTTTGCCGGCATAACGTTTATTTTGACGCCGCAATACCTTCCAAATAAATAGAAATTCAGCATGGTATCTTCTGCGCTTCTCACGTATTTGTTGCCTAAATAGTCGTATATAAACAAGTCTTGAGTATTCGTGGCGCGAACGGTTCTGTTTTTGATCTTACCGCCCGCATAAGTCAATTTCGCAGTCACAGTCTCAGGAGTGGCTTCGTTTGAAGACAAAAATCTTTCGCCTTGTTTGTAATCTCTGTTTTCCGGACGTATAAACTCAACGTCTTCAAGCTCGTCGATATAGATATAAGTCTTTACGCTCAAACGTAGCCACTTGCTCCACGACTGCGCGCGGATGGTTTCCCAAAGCTTGTTTTCCAAATAACCTCTGCCCATAGGAATACAATACAACTCGATCTCTTGCCAGCCCGTTCTCAACGGATCTATTTGGGAATGTCCGCTGATATATAGCTCGCAATCAAAATAATCGCCGTATACGTCTTCTGCAGTCGCCTTAACTGTCGAGCCTACGATATCGTCTACTTCCGCTCCGCATATAGGAGTTTGCGCGTCAAATAACACGCCGTCTTCATACAGGTCGTTGTAAATGCCGAGCGCCAAGCGCTCTCCGTCGCCGACTATAACGCTTCCGCCTTTATACTCGTAATTCAACGCAGGCGTTCTGTTCATCAATCCCGCCGTATACTGTTTTGTGCCCGAAACGTCGTTCCCGTACAGGTGTATCGAACTGCGTTTTACGTCATAATCGTTGACGCTCCATCTCAAATAATTCTGCTCTATCTTTACTGTATCTATATAATAATCTTCGCTTTGGAAGATGCTCATAATTCTACTTGAAGTTATATCGTCAATCCCTGCGATCTGCAATATTTTTGCGATAGGTACAGACAACGACGAGTCGGAGTAAATAAGCGACATCAAAATTTCTTCAATAAACGTCTTTCCTCCCTTTCCGTCATCGCTCTCAATGGTCGCAAACGACTGACCTATCAAAGTATCGGCGGATATGACAGCCAATATATATTCGGGAATTTGGTTTCTAATAAGACCTTCGATATTCGTCCACTGCGATACTACTCTACTTCCCAAAAAGGCGCGAGCGCCCAAACTGATATAAATATTATAACTTCCAAAATCTTTGGGAGAAAAAGCCACGTCCAAAATCGCGCCTTTTGCGCTCTCGTATTTATCCTTGCAAAACGCAGGACAGGAATCGCCGCAAGTATGGATCACTCTGAAATGGAAAAAGTTGTCTTCGTCAAGCGCGGTAAGATCGCCGTTTGCCGCAACAAGTTCCAAAAGATCTATTTTCGCGTTGAATTCATAATCATATTCCATTTCAATCTTCGACGACTGCGAATTTTCCAAGTTGACTTTACCGCTTGCGCTGACGTCGGTCAATCTCCCCTCAACGTAGTATGACGGATCGGGTTTTTTCAACGACAAATCAAGTTCCCCGTTTGTAACGCGCAACAAAGGAGCGACTACTTTTAACGTTCTTGTAATATCTTTTTCGGGATCGTAATAATTGAGCTCGTCGCAATAAATACTATCTATCAATCCGTCTTTCAAATTTATATTGACTACCCCTTTAAG
>JAIEEW010000217.1 GCA_029067255.1 Clostridia bacterium
GCAAAGAAAGTAATGGAGAAGAAGTACAATACTTTCTATGCAACGGCGTTTTTAGGGATAAGCGTAACCAACTGGACTGTAATAGCGAGCGTACTTATGGGCGTAGCGGTGTTGACGTTTGTGTTTATGCTGATATCGCAGAAGAGAAGGAACAAAGCGGAAGAAGAACTTGACGACGCAAAGGAAGAATATGCAAGAAACAGAGAAGAAATGCTGTATATGAGAATGAGCGGCAACAATGGGAATATGCAAGGACAGGGATATGCGTACGCTCAGCAACCTGCAATAGGGATAGAAGATATGCGCGGAATGATAAACGAAGCGGTATCTGCGATGTTGCCAAACGTACAGCAGTACTTACCGCAACAAGCGTCGGTGAATGAAGAACTGGTACAGAAACTTATAGAGCAGAACGCGCAAAATGAAGAGAGAATAAAAGAGTTAACGGAGAAGAATAACGAAACAATAAAGAAGATGTCCGAGCGGAACGACGAGCGGATAGAGAGATTCCTACAAAAACTGTCCGAGCAGAAACCTGCGGAGAAAGAAGCAGAAAGAGAAGTCGCAGCGGCTAATGTAAACGACGAAATAATAAAGACGATTTTGCAGGGGCAGAAAGAAATAATGGAAAGACTGTCAAGGCAAGAAGAAATAAAGACTCAAACGATGGTAATACCCACAGAAAAGTCGACGACGGAAAGATTAGTGGAGTACGATAGAAATAGCGAAAAGATAGAGATGTTAATGCGGAATCAGGAAATGCTGATGCAAAGAATGAACGATTTGGCAATAAATACGGCATTAAGCAGACAAACGGTAGTACAGCAACCCGCTCCGCAGATAGTAGAGAAAGTAGTAGAAAAACCTATTGAAAAAGTCGTAGAAAAAGAAGTCCGCGTGGAAGTACCGGTCGAAGTAGAGAAGATAGTAGAGAAAGAAGTGGTAAAGGAAGTAAAGGTAGAAGTTCCAGTCGTAAAAGCAGTACCTTTGACGGTAGAGAAACCTGCGCCCAAAGCAAAGACGGTCGCTCCCAGACTTACACTCGACGAAGCGTACGCAAAATTGTCTGCTAAACAGAAGAAGTTCTTTGATACGATAAAAGAATACGCAATGAGCAAAGATAAATGCAAAGAGAAAAAGTCTACGTATTATATCTTGCTGGGACAGTCTTCAGTAAATCCGTTGGTGAAACTGACGATAAAGAAAGACTGTACGGTAGCGTTGTTCAAGATGGAAGACGAGTTCATGAAAGACATACGACGCAACGCAACTAACGACGGAACGAAAGTCAAAGTAAAGGAGACTGAACTTATAGTAGGAGACGCTCAAGCGTTGGCAACAGCGAAAGAGATGATAGACTTACGTGAAGACCAAATTGAACGGTATAATGAATACTTAAAGGAACAGCGCTCCATGAAGCGTAAATAAGAATAGCAAAGCAATGATTACTTACCCGTCATATTGAGCGAAGCGACAGCGAAGTCGAAATATCTAAATATAATAATATGATAACAATATAGATTAGATTCTTCGACTACGCTCAGAATGACGGTGGAGTGAGAGCGAAGTACACAGGACGTACCCACGAAAATCTTACCACTCCCCGCTGTCTAATACAAGCGATGAAAAAGCGGATAAATATAAGACTAGATTCTTCGACTACGCTCGCAATAGCGGGAGAGAGAACAAAGGTTGTAAACTCTACTCGTCATTTGTAATTATACGACAATTAGTTTGAATTGATAGAATAAATAAAGTAATACTTTCTACAATTATCTTAAGAGTACAGAGAAATGAATCTTTACCCGTCATTCTGAGCGTAGTCGAAGAATCTAATTCAAATTAATATCCGTATTAAGTCCGACTAGAATCGAAAATCTAATTATATAAAAACGGCGAAGCGTTGGACTTCGCCGTTTTGGGTTTTAGCAAATTTTTATAGTTGTAGACTTTTAATATACGCTTTAAGTCCTTCGCTAAGATTTTTGTCGCGAAGTCCATATTCTATTGTCGCCTGTATATATCCAAGTTTATCGCCGACGTCATAACGTCTGCCGTCAAACGTATAGGCGTACGCGCCTGCAGAATCGGCTATCGTCTGTATTGCGTCGGTTAGGCATACTTCGCCGTTGGGCATGGCGGGAGTCTTTTTCAGTACGTCGAAAATATCCGGCGTGAGAATATATCTGCCTATGCTTGCGATAGTGGACGGAAGTTGATCAATCGGCGGTTTTTCCACAAGTTTGACGACTTCTGCGTATTTGCCTTTGGTTGCGCCGGGTTTGACGATTCCGTATTTGGACGCTTCTTCTCTCGGCACTTCCTGACATCCTAATATAATTTTTCCGGTAGTTTCGTACGCTTCGATGAGTTGTTTAAGACAAGGTTTTTGCGGATTATAAATGATATCGTCGCCGTATAGTACTGCAAAAGGTTCGTTTCCTACGAACGCTTCCGCTTCAAGTACTGCCATGCCGCTTCCGTTCATTTCTTTTTGACGGACGTAGTAGATATGCGCCATATTGGAAATATCTCTTATCTGTTTGAGATATTCGGTTTTTTGCGCGCGTATCAGTATTTGCTCCAACTCTACGGATATATCAAAATGGTCTTCTATACATTTTTTGTTTTTGCCTAGTATAATGAGTATGTCCGTTATACCGCTGTTTACCGCTTCTTCCACAACGTATTGCAGAGTAGGCGTATCGACTATTGGCAACATTTCTTTGGGTATTGCTTTCGTAACGGGTAAAAATCTCGTTCCGAATCCTGCGGCGGGTATTACCGCTTTTCTGATTTGCGTCATAATTCTCCTTTTTATTGTTAAAAGTATAATTATTTGTTGTGATTACAGTATATACTATTATATTGAATTTATCAAGCGCTTTGTTACTTTGCGTACCCAAATAAAAATGCATTTTAAGCGTCGCGGTCGAATTTTGCGCGCTATATGCGGGTATTTGTTATTGCGGCGATTGAAAAAATATTTGATAAATTTACTGAAAATTTGCATAAAGACTATTGACAAAGGCAAAAATAATGATATAATAAAACTAAGGTCAAAGAAAGTCAAACTTTCAAAGGAGCGCAAAATGGCGAACATATCGGACGAGATCGAGCAGTTTATACTCTCTATATGGAACGACGACGAAGAATTGAAACTTTCGCGTAACGATTTGGCTCAATATTTCAGCGTTGCTCCCAGTCAGATAAATTATGTGCTTGCTACGAGATTCAGTTTTGACAAAGGATATATAATAGAATCCAAACGCGGCGGCGGCGGATGTATAACTTTGGTCAGGATCAACGACGGAAAGGACGAAGTATTGCAGGGGATAATTCAGGAACTCGACAATATTGAAGCGCTGTCTTTCAATCGAGCGTCGAATTTCGTTCATAGATTGGAAAGGGAAGGAATAATAGACGGAAAAGAAGGGGATATAATAAAGAGCGCGATAAGCGATAAAGCGTTGAATTTTCCCGCTCATTCCGCCAACGTAAGGAAGAACGTATTCAAAGAAATTCTTATAGGATTGATGAGGAGATAGTCATGCTGTGTGAGATGTGCCGAAAAAGATTGGCGACGAATTTTGTGAAAATAAACGGCAGCGATACCGAGTTGTGCGAAGTTTGCGCTGCCAAACTGAACTTGTACACTCCGTCGGTTGCGGATTTCTTCGATATGATATTCGAACTCGAAGATTATATGGACTCTCGATATGAAGAAAGAGTTTGTCCCGCTTGCGGAATGAGAGAAAGTCAACTTATAGACGGATATAAATTCGGATGCAGTAAGTGTTACGACGTTTTCGCGGACAGGGCGGAAGAGTATTTCAAAGAATTACGCGGCGTGGAGTACAGGGGTCGATTCGCTTCCGACGCTTCTTCCAGAAAACGCAGATATTTGAAAGACGCTACGGTAGCGGACATACCGCATTTGTACAGTATGCTTGAATATCCCGCGATCAAGTCTGACGTTGCCAAAACCAGACTGATTCTCAATAGAATAAAAGAATTAGAAGGGGAAAGGTAATATGGTAAGCGCGCATAATACGGTAATATCCAGTCGTGTAAGGCTGGCAAGAAATATAAACGGACTTGCTTTTCCGGCTATGCTAAGGGGAAACGAGCCAAAGTTGAAGGAATTCTACGCAAAGACGCGAGAGATTTGCGACAGTAGGTTCAAAAATAAATTTTATACAGTAAACAGTCTGTCGCAAACGCAGTTGAGTTCGTTGATAGAAAATCATCTTATAAGTCCAGCGCTGTGCGAAAAGCCGTTTGGCGGGATGATAATAAGCGACGACAGAACAATTTCGGTAATGCTTAACGAAGAAGACCATTTGCGAGAGCAATGCATACTTGGCGGATACAGACTGGACGAAGCCTACCGAACTGTAGAGAGCGTGGATATTGCTCTTAGAAGCAAGTTGGACATAGCGTTCAAATTGCCGTACGGGCATCTTACCGCGTGTCCCACCAACTTGGGCGCAGGTATGAGAGCGTCGGTAATGATGTTTCTTCCCGCAATGGCGATAAACCATACTATAGATCTGGAAATCAGAAAGATGCACGCAAGGGGCATAACGTTAAGGGGCGTTTACGGCGAAGGTTCTACGGCGGACGGATTTATGTATCAGATATCCAACCAGTCGGCTGTGGGAAAGAGCGAAGAAGAGATACTGCAAAAAGTTAAAGGCGAAGTCGCCAGGCTATGCGAACTCGAAGAGCAGGCGCAGCGCAGCATAAAAGGATTGAATATCGAAGACCAAATATGGCGCGCGTACGGACTATTGAGATACGCTAAAAAACTTTGTCAGAAAGAATTTGTCGACAACGTCGCCCTTGTCAAGTTGGGAGTAATTTACGGCATGTTTGATATTGATATAGATATGCTCAACAGATTGATCAACGATACGCAAAAGAATACGCTTTCGCTCAACGCGAGAAGAGAACTCAACGCGAGCGAGAGAGATATTCGAAGAGCGGAAATGATAAATGAAAAATTGAAATTATACAGAATATAATCGAGAGGTGATATTATGGACGGAATGGATAAAGAAAGCGAAAACATTTTGCAAGTCGCAAGAGAAATAGCGGTAAGATGCGGCGGAGTGCTCGGCACGGAGCATATTATTTGCGCAATAACGCTTTGTCCCGAAACAAATGCGGGAACGCTGTTGGAAGAGTATGGCATAGACGATAATATCGTAGAGCGACTTGTAAGAAGCGACGGAAAAGTATATGAGAATTTCAAGTTTTCTCCGAGAGTTCTCAGCGCGTTGGAAAAGGCTAAACAAATGAGCGAAGAATGCGGGTATAAGGAAGTAAAATCCCTTGCTCTTCTCAGCGCGTGTCTTGAAGACAAGACTTCTTACGCGTGCAAAAGTCTGAGTTACTTTGGTCTTGACGGAACAAAAATCAGCAGAGAAGCGGAAAGAATTCTTCGCAACTCCGCAAGACGTAATTTCGAAAAACAGGCTTCGTCTATGAAAGGTATGAATTTCCACGTCGAAGACGATGAAGACGAAGACGGCGACGCTTTGGCAGGACTTGGCGAAGATCTTACTCAAAAAGCGAGAGACGGCAAACTCGATCCCGTAATAGGAAGAGACAGCGAGATAAACAGAATAATAGAAATACTTTCAAGAAGAAAGAAAAACAATCCTATCCTGATAGGCGAACCGGGCGTAGGCAAGAGCGCGGTAGTAGAAGGTTTGGCTCAGGCAATAGTCGACGGTAAAGTGCCGGAACTTCTCAAAAATAAGCGCGTATTTTCTTTGGATATGGCAAGTTTGCTTGCGGGAACAAAGTACAGGGGCGAATTCGAAGAGCGTCTTAAAAAGGCTATCGAAACGCTCAACGAAAGGGGAGATACGATTTTGTTTATCGACGAGATCCATACTATCGTCGGCGCGGGCAGCACGGAAGGAAGCATGGACGCCGCGAATATACTCAAACCGCAACTGGCGCGCGGAGAGTTGCAGACGATAGGCGCGACGACTTTGGACGAGTACAGAAAGTATTTCGAAAAGGACAGCGCTCTTGAAAGAAGATTCCAGACCGTAGCGGTAGATCCGCCGTCGGTCAGCGATACGATAACCATATTGCACGGCTTGAAAAGCAAATACGAAGAACATCACGGCGTTACGATAGAAGACAGCGCGATAAACGCGGCGGCAGTCATGAGCGATAGATATATCAACGACAGATTCCTGCCGGATAAGGCCATCGATCTTATCGACGAAGCGTCGTCGCGAAAGAGAATAAACGGAACGCTTCTTCCCGAGAATATCAAAGAGATAGAAAAGAATATCCAAAGGCTCAACGAAGCGATTGACAGTTACGTTAAGATGAGAGCGTTTGACAAAGCCAACGAACTGGAAGTTCAACTCAAAGCCGATGAACAAAAACTCGCCGACCTTAGAAAGGGATGGACAAAAGAAAAGGTTCAGGAAAGTCTTGTGATAGACGAAACCGACATCGCAAATATCGTATCGTCTTGGACAAAGATTCCGGTTACGAAACTTACTCAAACGGAGAGCGAAAAGTTGCTGGGCATGGAAGATATACTCAAAAAGAGAGTTATCGGTCAAGATGAAGCGGTAGAAGCGATTTCAAGAGCGGTGAGAAGGGCGAGAGTAGGTATCAAAGACCCCAAAAGACCTATCGGTTCGTTTATCTTCTTAGGACCTACCGGCGTGGGAAAGACCGAACTTTCCAAAGCGCTCGCCGAAGCGATATTCGGCGACGAGAATCTTATGATAAGAGTGGATATGTCAGAGTATATGGATAAAGTCAGCGTGTCCAAACTCATAGGTTCCGCGCCTGGTTACGTAGGTTTTGAAGAAGGCGGACAACTCACCGAAAAAGTAAGAAGAAAGCCTTATTCGGTTGTGCTTTTCGACGAGATCGAAAAGGCTCATCCCGAAGTGTTTAATCTACTGTTGCAGATACTTGACGACGGCGTGCTTACCGATTCTCACGGCAGAAAAGTGGATTTCAAAAACACCATTATAATAATGACGTCCAACATAGGCGCAAGCGAGATAAAGGCTATGCCCGCTCTTGGATTCGGAACGTCTGCTCAGGACAGTTACGAGAATATGCGAGAAACTCAAATGCAGGCGCTCAAAAAGACGCTCAAACCCGAGTTTATCAACCGTATCGACGATATAATCATATTCAGAGCGCTTGAAGATAAGGATATGTCGAAGATCATTTCCATTATGGTTGAATCGCTCAAAAAGAGATTGGACGAAAAAGATATCCATATTCAAGTCAGCGAAAGCGCTCAAAAACTTATTGTCGAAAAAGGCGCGAATAAAGAGTACGGCGCAAGGCCTTTAAGAAGGGCGTTGCAGAGAATGGTTGAAGACGAATTGAGCGAAAGAATTCTCAAAGGCGAATTTGCGATAGGCGATAATATTGACATAGACGAAAAGGACGGATCGTTGACGTTTGAGATGAAAAAAGATAAGGAAAATTCGCAGGAAAACAAAACCGAAAAAGAGTAAAATTAACTAATAAAAATTCAAAACGCTACAAGACAAGGAAATTTGTATCCTTGTCTTGTTTTAGTCAATAAACTTCTGGAGTTAACATTTGTTGACAAGATTTTAATACAATGTTAACTTTTGTTGACAGGATTT
>JAIEEW010000218.1 GCA_029067255.1 Clostridia bacterium
GGTTATCGCAACGAGAAAGATTTGGCGTACGAAAAGGATATGGCGAAGTTCAATGAAGAACACGGTGTAAAGACGGCTTTGATCGAAGGAATAAGTCCCGTTTCGTCAACTCTGATAAGAGAGAAACTGAAAGCGGGAGAAAATATAAAAAAATATATACCGGAGAAATGCGTAAGGGCAGTTGTGAAAGCCTTTAAGGAGAAATTATGAATTTTATGACTACGGAAAGACTTCTGGATAAACTGGAAGAATTGCTAAACAGCGGAAAAAAGCAAATGTTTTCAAATATGCGACTTGTTGACGCCAACAGTTGTTTGGCGATAGTGCAGCAGATAAGAAGCCAGTTGCCGACTGAACTTTCGGAAGCGATAGTTATTCTTCGCGACTGCGATAAACTCAAAGAAAACGCGGAACACGAAGCAAACGAAGTCATCAACGACGCTCATGAAAAAGCGCAGATACTCGTGTCGGAAAACGAGATCACGAAAGAAGGCGAAAGAAAGGCTGCCGAATACGTCAACAACGCCGGTCAGTTTGCCGACAATCTTGTAGAGCAGAGTTATATACAGGTCAACAATATGTATATAGAAGTGGAAAACGTAATGCGTCAAATGCTCGATACGGTTATCGCGAGCAGAGAAAGTTTGTTTGTGCCGGAAGGAGAAGAGCAGGGAACTGATCCGCAAGATCCTGTCAATAGAACAAACGAACCAAGACGAGGCTGATCAAAAACGTGATTATCGCCTGTGTAAGTTTTGTAAGAAAATAAAACGGCGTTTTTATCTTGCAATTTTTCAAAAAAGTGAGAGATTGAAAGGTAATGGACAGTCCGCCGAACGAGAGTAGTCCTGCCACAAAAGGCAGGATTATTTTCATATCCGCGCCTATTTGAGAGAACGCCTGACATCCTCTTGTGATCTCAATAAAAGAGATGACGGTCGCGGAAGCGACTTCTGCGGGGATATTGAGCAAAGCAAAAGGCTTTTCCAGTATAAACGCAAGCGCGTCGACAAGTTTTATATCTATCGCTATGTCTATAATCATGCTGAAAATAGCGATATACCCGCCGACTATAAGCACCGAAAGGATAGAAGACGTTATGGAATTGCTGAGAAGTTTTTCGTCGGACGCGGAAGCGGGCGGAGCGGATATGCCGACCACGCTTTTACGTCCCCTGTATAGAAACCCGTTGATGAGAGCGCCGAGCGCGTGGCAAAGAAACAGCACGTATCCCGCTTTGGGGGAAGAGAACATAAGCGTTCCTACCGTACCGACTACAAACAGCGGTCCGGACGTCGAAGTAAAGGAAGATACTTTTTTGCAGTTTTCTATTGAAAAATTTCCGTTCTCGTAAAAATCGCTTATGAGTTTTGCGCCGATGGGATATCCGGAAAGCAGGCTCATAACAAGTATATAACCGCTTTCGCCGGGAGCGTTGTAGAGTTTTGATATGGGTTTTGTCAACGCTTTTCCCAAAGAGTTTGCCATACCCAGTCCGGTTAGAAGTTTGGTGAAGAAAAAGAAGGGGAAAAGAGCGGGAGCGACGTTTTTGACAAAAAGCAACATGCCGCTGAAAATACTCTCTATGTACCTTTGCGGGTTTATTACCAAACACAGTATAAAAAAGCAAATTATAAGTGATAGCGGCAACGCTTTGCGAGCGTTTTTTGTCAATGTCGGCATATCAAAATATATGTCGCAATCGCTCGTTTTATGATTTGGGATAGTTATCTTTTAATTGCTGCCATTGCAACGCCGGTTTTGCGATAAATCGCCCTATAAAGTCTGTCTGCGGAATTGATAAGACTGTCGTTCGGCAGCGCCGAAGATTTTGTAATTACGTTGCAGTCGAATGACGATAGCAGGGCTTTGGAATTTTCTTCTACTGCGAGAATATTTACGTGATCTATTTTTTCGTTTTCGAGATTTTCGGTAGAATATTCGTTGCCTAACAACATGTTCGTAACGGTACGCGATAGGTATGAATCGGTATATCTTTTCGTTCTGAGATTTCCCCAAAATTCTTGCAAGTTGACAGAGATTGCGGCAGCATTCTTTATTCTGTTTTCAATACCTTCTTTCACGCCGTGAATTGTCTGCAAATCGCCGTTTGACGCGACGTATTTTATAAGAGTAAAAAGCCTTTCTCTATATTGCGGGATATCATCTTTATCTACGCTTGAAAGATACTCAAACACGCGCTTTGGCACGCTCTTTTCAATATGTTCAAAATCGCCTGTTTCAAGCATATTTCTTACCGCGCTTGCCGAAGAATAAATTTCGTTATATTCGCTGTCGAGATAATTTCCGCCTTTTCGCGCTACGTTTATAGGACTGACTTCGCTTCCTGTTTTTTGAATTGCGCGCAGATATTCGATAGCCAAAATGTTGTTGGGAGACGAGAGAATATCGGCGTAGTCGTCGGAGTATTCTTTTACGGCGAGAGAAAAACTCTTTGCGTATCCGTTGCCTTGCTTCAGATAGCAATTCAAAGATTTGCGAAAGTCTTCGTTTTCTTTGAACGACGCTACTTTTTGCAGCGACGCCATGTCTTCGCTTTCGCTTCCGAAAGAAAGAAATTTTTCGCCCTTTATCACATTTGCGATTTTCACGCCGCCGAGAGCGAAGTAACTCGCAGTCGTAAGAACGTATTGTGGGGGAAGTTCTACTACCAAATCCGCTCCGCCGGTTACAGCCCACTTCGCGCGTTCGTATTTATCCGCGATCGCAAGTTCGCCGCGCTGAGTAACGTTGCCGCTCATAACGCATATAATTTTATCGCAGCCTGTTTTTTTTCGCGTTTGGGCAAGATGGTAAGCGTGTCCGTTTTGAAAAGGATTGTATTCGCAAATTACGATGGCGATTTTCATTATTTGACTCCAAAACTCTTTACAATTATTTTTCATAAGAGTATACTTTAACTATAATTATTATATAT
>JAIEEW010000219.1 GCA_029067255.1 Clostridia bacterium
CAACAACAATAGCGGGCGACGAAACTATAAAGCAAATGCTAAAGAATCAAGAGAAATTGATGGAGAAGATACTGGAATTATCTGCGAATAAGAATACGGAGAAAGAGATAGTAGAGAAGATAGTTGAAGTACCCGTAGAAAAGATAGTGGAAGTGCCTGTTGAAGTCGAGAAAATCGTGGAGAAGGAAGTAGTCAAGGAAGTACCTGTCGAAGTGGAAAAGGTAGTGGAGAAGATAGTAACCATACCGGCAGAAAAACCTGCACCCAAAGCAAAGACAGTCGCGCCCAGACTTACACTCGACGAAGCGTATGCAAAACTGTCTGCAAAACAGAAGAAATTCTTTGATACGATAAAAGAATACGCAATGAGCAAAGATAAATGCAAAGAGAAGAAATCTACGTATTATATCTTGCTTGGACAGTCGTCAGTAAATCCGCTTGTAAAACTGACAATAAAGAAAGACTGTACGGTAGCGTTGTTCAAGATGGAAGACGAGTATTTCAAAGACATAAGAAGAAATGCGGGAAGCGAAGGCACAAAAGTCAAGGTCAAAGAAAGCGAGTTGATAGTCGGAGACGCTCAAGCGTTGGCTACAGCGAAAGAGATGATAGATTTGCGCGAAGACCAAATAGAGAGATACAACGAGTATTTGAAGGAGCAACGCTCCATGAAGCGCAAATAAGAATAGTAAAGCAATGATTCTTTACCCGTCATATTGAGCGAAGCGATAGCGGAGTCGAAATATCTAAATATAATAGGAAAACAATATAGACTAGATTCTTCGACTACGCTCAGAATGACGGGAGAGAAGATTGACTTTCGCTATTCTACCGTCATATTGAGCGTAGCGTAAGCGGAGTCGAAATATCTAATGAAATATAGAATCCGTATATTAAAGTCCGACTAAAATCGGAGAGTATCGTAAATTTCGCGTTTGCTCCACAATTTTATACGGCTTTTATATAGTCTTTCAACATACGGCTTGCGTCGGGGCGGATTTCGTCGAGCGAATTCCAAAGATCGTCTTCGCTTGCAATTTTGAATTTATATTTATCGGCATAATTTTTCAGCGCTTTTATCAGCGTATCTTTACCTAGAACATCTTGAGCGTGTTTCCATACCATGAGCGATTTATTATAGGTCAGATTCGTATAGTAATAGTTGCCGGGGAAGTCGGTCAGTTTTCCGCCGAGTTTGCCTGTTGCGGGTTCTCCGACTGAGTTTTGGATATCGCAGAATCTCGAGTACTGCGAATATGCGTCGCTAATCATAAGATCGGCGTATTCTATATTACAATGGTCGACGAAATAAAGATAAGTGGAATAGTTGGTCAAGCCTTCGTCCTGCCATGCGTTTATAAGGTTATTGCTGCCTACTGCCGAGTACCACCATTGATGCGCGATTTCGTGCGCGACTACTTCTTCATAAGCGACGTCTTTAATATCTTCGTTGACTACGCAGAGACTGCCGTATTCCATGCCGCCGGCGACAAAAGGCATATCGGCAATAGATAGTGTGTCGTAAGCGTATTTTCCGAAGAGAGAAGAATATACGTCGATCGCTTTTTTTGCGTATTCCAAAGTATACGGATTCGAGCCGAGATAGTTGAGTTCTACGCCTTTGTATTTTTCGCTTTTTTTGGAAAGTTCCGGCGAAATTATTATAGCAAAATCGCGTATGTTTTCGGCGGTAGCGTCAACTGTCAATTCGCCGTCGTTCTCACTTGTTTTACTGTTGCCGCTGGATATATATTCGCAACCGTCCGGTAGATTAAAGTGGACTTCATAATTCGCAACGTCGGCAAAGTATGGATCGCCTATCGCGCTGAATTCGTCATAATACCATTCTCCGTCCACAAGAGCGCAAAGTTGGGGATAAAAACCCGTAAGCGAAACGCCGCGTTCGTTGAAACCGTATCTCAATAGCGTGTTGGGCAGAGTTAGCGAATAAACAAACTGTACGTCGACGCTTTCTCCTGCTTGAAGCGGTTGGGCAAAGTCGACTGTAATTAGATTTTTGTCGAAATCGAATTCATAACTTTGGAAGTCTCCGTGCAGTTGTTCAAGAGCAAATTTGCCAAAACTAACGCCGTTGGGATAGGCTTCCGCTTGTTCCTGAGAAGCGCAGGGCAAAGGCTTTTTGCTGTCAAATGCGTTGGCGTAAACGTTGAATTTAAGGTTTGAGAGCGCAGTGGTCGAATTGTTGACAAAATGCGTATTTTGCGTACACGCTACGCCTTCGTCGTTGAAGTCCAACCATATTTCATAGGTTGTAACGTCTTCTTGTTTGGCGCACGCTACGACGGCAAGAGCCGACAGTAACAGAGTAAAGATGATAATTGCGGATAAAAACTTTTTTTTCATACAAAAGACTATGACGGCGCAAGATAAAATATGTCTGCGAAATTTGTCGAGAAAAACATAAGTCATGTAAAACTTACATAATTTTAATCTTGACACAAATCTTACGCGAATATTATAATGAAAACGTAAAACGTAAACGGAAAGGATTCCGGAAATAGGAGGTAAAATTCATGGCATTTGAATTTTTGAAAAAACAGTTTAGAAAAGTTATTCAGTGGGAAAGCGATAACGTAAACGACATTATCTATAAATATCCTTTGGAAAGAAAGGAAGAGATCATGAGAAAGTCCCGTCTTGTAGTAAGAGAAGGGCAGAAAGCGCTATTTATACAGGAAGGTAAACTCGCGGACGTATTTGAGCCGGGTACCTATTCTTTGGACGATATAAAGAACTTCCCGATTTTGACCCAACTTTACAACTGGAAATTTATGTGGGAAAGTCCGTATACCGGCGACGTATATTTTATTTCGACAAAACAGTTTCTCAATATGAAATGGGGTACTTCCAATCCCGTTATGATGAGAGATCAGGATTTCGGAGTCGTAAGAGTTAGGGGTTTCGGCGCGTACTCGTTCTCAGTCGGAACGCCTACAAACGCTTTGAGAGAACTTATAGGTTCGATGAGCAGTTTTACTGTCAAGAACGTTGACGATTATTTCAAAAAGATAATCACGTCCACGCTGTCCAACGTCATAGCGGAGTCGCAGATTCCCGCTTTGGATCTGGCTATGCATTACGACGAACTCGCGGAGATGGCGAAGCAAAAACTCGCCGACGAGTTTGAGAAAATAGGTATAGAGATCGACGCGCTGGTAATTGAAAATCTTTCTCTGCCGGAAGAAGTCGAGAAGATGCTCGACAAGCGTACGAACGTCGGCGTAATGCAGGGCGCAATGCAACAGCACGCGCAACTCGAAACGCTCGAAGCGATGAAAGCGGCGGCAAACAACCCAAGCGGCATGAGCGGTATGGGAATAGGTATGGGCGCAGGACTGGGATTTGGAAAAGTCTTTGCGGACAATATGAGCGCAACGTCTATGCCGTCTCCTAACAACGGCGAACAATCCGTCGCAACTGAGAAATGCCCTAAGTGTCAGGCAAGCGTGAAAAAGGGCGCGAAATTCTGTCCCGAGTGCGGAGAGAAAATGGTAGTTGAAAAAATAAAATGTCCCGTCTGCGGAACGGAAGCGAATGCAAAAACTAAGTTCTGTCCTGAATGCGGAGCAAAGTTGGGACAAAAGGTCTGCAAAGATTGCGGACATAAATTGCAAGGCAATCAGAAGTTTTGCCCCGAATGCGGCGCTAAACAAGATTGATAGGAATTAAAATGACAGATATGCAAACGGAAGATTTTGCCGAAAGACCCGCCGACGCGAAAATCGGCGGGAACGGCGAAAATCTAAACAGCGAAATATATAAATGCCCAAACTGCGGAAACTTTCTTTATTACGATCCCGAAAGCGGTAAACTCAAATGCGATTACTGCAAAACCGAAGAGAATCTTCAAGAAGTCGGAAACGCAGTTGAGTTGCCTTATGACGATCAAGTAGAGCAGGGTTTTGAAAGTTGGAAGGGCGTGAAGAGCGTAAGATGTAATTCGTGCGGCGCGGTAACAGTTTTGCCACAATACGAAGTGGTCGTCAACTGTCCTTTTTGCAACGCGTCCAATATCGTTCAATCCGACGAGATAGGCGGTTTGCGTCCCAACGGTATCTTGCCTTTCAGAGTGAGCAGACGGCAGGTGCCTGAGATTTATGCCAAATGGCTTAAAAGCAAATACGTCGCTCCTAATAAGTTGAGAAAAAACGCGCAAAGTCAACCTTGTTCCGGTCTGTATATTCCTGTATTTACTTTCGACAGCAACTGTGATTGCTCGTATTCCATACGGTACGGAAAATATTATACTACCACTGTGGGTATCGGAAAGAGTAAACGCACGGTAACAAGAACCAGATGGTACTTTGACTCGGGAAGGGTGGAAAACTTTTTCAACGACGTGCAAATCGAAGCCAGCAAGTCAATTACGCAGAAAAATTTAAGGAAGTTGGGCGGATTTGATACCGATAATTCAATGGAATACCATTCTCAGTATCTGTCTGGGTATTCGGCGGAAAGATACGACAAAGGGTTGGACGCGAGTTGGGCGGAAGCCAAAGATATGATGGAAGAATCCATGCGCGCAATGATAGTATCAAAGTACAACGCCGACGTAATAGATTACGTAAGAATGGATAATTTATTTACAGAGCGCACGTATAAGTACGTGCTTGTGCCTATTTGGGTGTTCAACTATAAATACGGCGGTAAGTCGTACGGCTGTATCGTCAACGGACGGACTAAACATATAATAGGTAATTATCCTAAGTCTCCTGTAAAAGTGGGAAGTATCGCTCTGACTATCGGAATTGCGGTGGGAGTCCTGATTTGGCTGTATTTCAAATATCTGGCTTAAAACGATAGCCAAACGACTTATAATATTGTATACTTTACCTATAATAAATATGGGAGGCGCAATATGGCAATTACTAAGGATATGCTTATAGCGGATGCTCTTCAACAGGAAAACGGCGAGGAGATCGCAAACGTGCTTTTGAGTATCGGCATGCATTGTTTCGGATGCGCGATGGCTAGAGGCGAAACTATCGAAGAAGCCGCTATGGTTCACGGCGTTGACGTGGACGAACTTGTCAAAAAACTCAACGAAGTATAAAAATCGCTTGATTTTGACTCAAAATAATAATTAAAAAACGCAAGTTAGTCTTGCGTTTTTTATTTTGCGTCGTAGGTGTATTAAAAGGCAGAATCGGAAAAATGCGTAAATACGCATTTTTTCCAATTGAATGCAAATTTATTAAACAAGAATGCGCAAGGCGATTTGTCGTACCTGTCATATTGAGCGAAATTGAAATATCTAAATTAAAGTTGATTTTCCACGTTATACTTATGTATACTTAATTTATCGTATTAAGAGTACAGAATGACGGGTAAAATAACAAAGTCCGTCTTTTCTCCCGTCATTTCGACCGCAGCGGAGAAATCTCTTTTATTTTTTTATCCGCTTTTACTATTTAATTTTTTGGGTTTTGGAAACTATAAATTATTTTTGCAAATCTCTTCCCACAAGTTCGTCAAGTGAAATACCATAATAATCAGCGAGTTGTTCGCAGAATAAAATACTGGGAATAACTTTATTATTTTCCCATCTACTAAGATTCGAGTTGCTGATACCCGTCGCTTCTTCAATTTCTTTAAGTGTCTTTCCGCGTTCTAATCGTATTTCTTTTAGAAGTTCGCCGTAATTTTTCATTTGGTTGCTCCTAATATAAATATTATTACAAAAATGCAGATTATACTTGACATCTGCATTTTTGCAGATTTATAATTTACGTATTATGCAAATTTATAGACGGATGAAAACTGATTGAACATAAATTGAGTTTTTAATTTAGATTGTAAACGATGCTAGGAGATAAAAATGAAAGTGGCTTTTATAGGACATAAATACGTTAATAATATGGAAGAAGTAATACAAAAGATAGAACAGACATTGGAAAAGTTAATTGTAGAGCAGGGCGCAGACGAGTTTTTATTTGTAAATCACAGTCAGTTTGAAAGTTTATGTTATGATGTCGTAACGCGGTTAAAATTAAGGTATCAGAATATCAAGCGAGTATATATAGGGTTTCCGTGCGAAGAAATAAGAAAAAAACATCATCGATTATTGCTGTCAAAATACGATCGCACGGAATATCCGGAAAGACTAAAGAGATCGGGAGTAATGTCTATTATAAGACAAAACGAAGCGGCGGTTGATATGTGCGACTTATTGATAACATATTATGATAAGAACTATAAGACGGATTTTCCTTATTACGAAAAAATAAATATATCTTATGTAAGCGACGGTTCACAACCGCAAAGCGAAACAAAAATCACTTTGAATTACGCTTTTCGAAAGGACAAAGACTTTGTTAATTTATTTGAAGATTTGAAAGATAGCAAATATGCTTTGATTTTAGAT
>JAIEEW010000022.1 GCA_029067255.1 Clostridia bacterium
ATCGGGGGCTAAATTCTTGAATACTTGCATAAGTTGAAAAATACTAACGAAGTTATTTTTATCTGTCCGATATTTGTCTTTACGCGTGGGTGTAGCGATAAATTTGACGACGCATTGGCATTTTGGAGAGAGAAAGGCGGAGATATAAGAGTATGCGACTATACGCCAAACGACGTTTCGTCTACCTTGATTAGATATAATGCGGAACTAGGTTTTTATGACAATCTCGATTCGCAGGTTGTCAAATATATCAAAAACAACAATCTTTATTGTAAATATTCCGAATTGATAAAAAAACTTCGTGAAAATATCCCGTTCAATACATTTGAACATTGTTCAAGAACTGCTTCTTATGCTTTGAAACTTAATTATGATTTGAAACTTGGGCTTGATTATGACAAGGTTTTGCTTAGCGGACTTTTGCACGATTGCGCAAAAGCGCTTTGTCGCGAGAAACACGATGCTGGCAACATTCCGTCCGATAGCGTGGGCAAGCCAGTCGAACATCAGTTTATGGGAGCGTTGGTTGCTCGCAGCGAGTATGGCGTGGATGACGACGAAATACTCGACGCGATAAGGTATCATACTACGGGCAGGCAAAATATGAGCGATTTGCAAAAACTGATTTTTTGCGCGGATATGCTGGAAGTTGGAAGAAAATACGACGGCGTGGATGAATTGCGTAAAATTATCGGTGGATCATTAGATGACGGTTATAAGGCTTGCGCGTTAGCGCAATATGAGTTTTTGAAAGAAAAAGGCGGAGAAATATATCCGCTTACGTTGGAAGCAGTAGACGAATTTATAAATAATTGACAAAATACCTTTAATCTGCTAAGATTACATAGAACATTTATTTGGAGATAGTATGGAAAAAGTTGAATTGATATGCAAATTGCTTGATGAAAAGAAAGCGAAAGATATTGTTATTGTGGATATAAGCAAACTTACCGTTATAGCGGATTGCTTTGTTATATGTTCGGCAAGGTCGAACACTCAGGTCAAAGCCTTGGTTGATATTGTGGACGAAGGAATGTCGAAAGAAGGTTGCGAACCTTTAAGGGTTGAAGGTAAACAAGAAGGTAGATGGGCGGTGCTTGATTACGGCGACGTAATAGTCCATATATTCTATGAAGAGACGCGTAGACTGTATTCTTTGGAGAATCTTTGGTCTGACGGAGCAAATATTACTCATTACGGCATAGAAGAATAGTTGTCTTGAACGCTGTTATATCGCATTGTTGAACATTGTTCAAATAGAATTTTAATTTGAAATAATTTTATTATAAAGAAAATATCCGCGCGAAAACGCGGATATTTTTGCGTTTAGTATAAAATTTACAATATCTGCCAAAATATAAACAGTACGTTGGGAGAAAATGTTATGATAGATATTGACTTAAATTATTGTAATAACGTCGCTATGGTTGACGAAGAGCAAGCGTTGCAAGGCGTAGAAAGCATTGTTTCGCAAAACTCTATGGTAGATTACTGTATTGCATTGGTATGGAAAAACCGCGCGCTTGTAGGAGTAATTCCAAAACCGCTGTTTAGTAGGACTCAACGCGTCCAACTTGAAGATCAAATAAAACAATCGATAAGCGAAGTCTACGGCTTTGAAGAAGTTCTTGTATCGTTTGATATGGATATAATCCATGAGATTAGCAAACTAAACAAGAAGACCAATGTCGACAACAAAGAAATCGAAACTTTGTTTTACAGCGTAAAGGTCAGACGTTGAGTCCTATTTTGATTAGATGACTATCTACGCTGCAAGACGTATCTGTCAAGCGGCTTTGCAATACAGACTGCGATTATACTGATAATCGCGCATTTCAAGAAGGTGAAAGGCATGTTAAATATTGCCAGAACTTCCCAAAGTCCGTCCGCGCTTGGGCGGATTTTTTGATACATAGCGATAATCTGCTGCATAGGAAGCGTAAACTTGTCATATAGCGGATATACCGCTATTGCATTGAAGACAAGTCCTGACAGTACTGCTGAGCAAAGAGAACCTACTGTGAGACCTGTGATCAATCCTTTAACGTTAGGCTCAAACTTATAGATTAGTCCGACTGGAATTACAACGCAAAGGCAGGTAACGTAATCGGCAAGATTTCCTACACCACCGGTAGAACTTGCTCCGCGTATCATCAAATGTATCAATTCTTTAATAGTAGTAACTACGATTCCGCTCGTAGGTCCAAGCGCGATACTGCCGATAATACAAGGCAATAATGAAAAGTCTAATTTGATAAACGGGGGCATAAGCGGTACGGGCAATTCCCAAAACATTAGCGCGCTTGCCATTGCGGAAAGAAGAGCGGAAGTGGCAAGCCACTTGCTTCTTGAAACTTTGTTATTCATAATAATCATCCTTTTCCTATCCAGACTTTACTGTCGGCGCAAGAATTTAACTTGCTCGGCGTCGCATAAAGATTTACGACGTTAGTGGGCTATACCACCGGTGAGGAATTTCACCTACCCTCAAAGAATATTTGATTAGTAAGATTATAAAACATTTGCAAATTGCTGTCAAGTGTAATAT
>JAIEEW010000220.1 GCA_029067255.1 Clostridia bacterium
GTTTTATCATATCGGCAATCAACCACATAACGAGAAGAAAGGGGAGAATACAAAGACTGTGCGAAAATCTGGGGGAGAACAAAGGCGACTATTACGCTTTTCCATCGCCCGAGAAAATGGCGAGCAAAGACGCTGATTTTTACGCTGGTATCGGCGCTGGATATAGAGCGCCTTATCTGGCGAGTACGGCAAAGGCGGTGGCAAACGGATTTGATCTTGACGAGATAGACTCTATGGACGCCGGTGAAGGAAATAAAAAACTTTGCACGCTTTTGGGAGTAGGTCCTAAGGTAGCGGATTGCATATTGCTTTTCGCTTATCACAAGCAAGACGTATTTCCTGTCGATACTTGGATAAAGAAAGTATACAGAGACGTGGTCGGCGATAATGAAGTAAATAACGTCGCTATGCGTAAAAAACTGATTGAGATATACGGAGAATATTCGGGATACGCGCAGCAGTATTTATTCTTCAATAAACGCGATAATTGATCCGAATATAGATACTGAACAGTGTTCAGTTTATATCTAGAGCGTAGCAAAAAACTGCGTCGAATGTAAGAGTATTGATCGTATGGAAAATTAAATTATTGGAATTAGTGTGGCATTATCGACACAGGTGCAATAAATATATTATACTGAACAATGTTCAAAATAATTTGGCGATAAGAGAGATTTACAAAAGATAGAAAATAATTATCACATACAGAGGTGGTTTATGAACTATGCGGTTTTGGTAGATCTCAATAGCATGCGACTTTCATACGAGAGTTTTGCGAAAGCGCTTTCCGGTATTGACGGTAAGGTAGCGTATGCGAAACTTTACGGTTACAATAACAAACGAAACAATGATTTTAATAACTTTATAAAGACTTACGGCGCAGAAGTTGCGCTGCCGGTTAACAACAGGAAAAAGGTCAGGATAGATATTCGACAGGTAATCGACGCGATCACGATCGCATGTACTCATAAGAGCGTCGACGCGTTTTTTATCATATGCAGCGAACTTGACAGTATCGCTATGATAAACGCGTTGAAGAAACTCGGAAAGCGGGTAGTGATGGGAATACAGTCGCCTAGTTTCGTTGCGGAGCAATGCGACGATTTCGTTATGTTGGAGAGATTAGTGTCTGATTCGGAAGAGAGTGAAATTGCAGTCTCGGGTAGAGTAGCGGAGCAAGACGATAAAGAGTTTTTGCCATATACCGGAATTGAAAGCAAAAAGATAGACGAGATGAAAAAAATCAAAACTGAACTTTCGGAATTGATTGATAATAAAAAACGGCAGAAAAGCGAAACTGAAATGGCTCAAGGCGTTTTGCAGTTGGAAGACCTTCTAAAACAGTATTTTTGATCGTGAAAAGGTATAGGATAGATAAACGTCGACTTCATCTTATTAGGTTATAAGTTGGAGTCGACGTTTTATTTTGCTCTATTTGTATAAAATTTCTGCTGGTAGCGTTATAAAGAGCGCTCGCTATCTGTCGGCGATTGCAAATTTATCGTTTTCGTTTTACGCTAAATTAGAGTTTTGTAAATTAAGCGAATTCGCTTGTGAAAATTATGATTATACTCTTGATTGAGTAATATTATTTTTCGATTTTATCCCGTTTGATTTTTTTATACGCTTTATAACCGCCCGCTTGCGCGATTTTCTTACCAAAAGGAGTAACGCAATTATAAGGCGTAACGTAACCGCTGAAATCTTTTTGCGTACGCTCTAAAAGCAACGTCATCGTTATGACGAGCGCCATACACGGGTATGCTACAAAAGTTCCGGTATTTATAAGAGAGTAGCCTTCGAAACCTATCCATACCGCGAGAACGAATAGGTTGAAAGAACGGTTTATATTCGAAAAAAGGATTTTTAGTCTAGCCCAGTAGTAATAGACGTACGCGATAAGTCCGATAATTCCCATACAGGCGATTACCTGGAAGAACGTCGAGTGGAACCAGTAGATGCCTATCTCATTGGTAGGCGTGCCTGTGCCGACGTATCCTTTTCCTACGCCGAAAATAGGATTCGCTTTGAACAACTCCCACGCTTCTATGTATAAGTCGAAGCGTCCCGAATCGCCCATGCCGCGATTTAAAAGCGCGCTAAGCATTGCGTTTATATCTTTATGGAGTACTACGTAAATGATAAGGCAAGCCAACGCTATAAACGCTATGTACAAAATATGCAGTTTTTTGTTCGGCGCTTTTATTAAAGTGAACGCAAAGGCAGCAATGCCGCTGATTACGCCGAAAATTATCGCGCCGCGAGAAAACGTCATTATAAGGCATAGATATTGAAAAAGTCCTATCGCAAGAAATACCCATCCTTGACGGTATCGGGTCGATAGGTAGGTCGTCATACCGGCGGTAAAAATCATATAAGTGGCAAGTCCGTTTCTGTTTGCCCAACCTACGTCCCATACTATATCATACCATTCGCAAACGGGTTGTTTGCTTTTGATTATCACAACAAGCAGTTGTAGGCACATAACCAAGCCAATGTACATCATCGTTTTGGAAAAGTACAGGGGTATATCGCGATTTTCGTCGCGTTTTAGAAAGTGATTGTACAGAGTATATACCGCCGGAACGCCTAGTCCCAACAAAACGAAGTCGGGCAGCGCATTAAAAAACTCTTGTTTTGTAGTATAACCGGAACCGCCGATAAGCATTGCGTAAGCGACCGCCATAAGAGGTATCAACATTTTACCGGTATGGAACTTATGTCTTCCGTTCTTTATCATAAAAACTGCAAGACAAATAGCCAAAGGAATCGCCAATGGCCAAAGATAAGTATAATCAGCAAAATTGTAGGAGTAGACGAGCAGTACCGCTGTAAATAAGTTTACGGTCAGCGGCAGAATATCGTCCGCGCCCAAAAGGGTGATACAAGCCAAAACGACCGCTGCGGTTATGCCGAACGGCGCGCACTTGAAATACCATCCGAAAAATACGCACACGCATAATAGAATAAGATAATAATCCGTATAAACGAATTTCTTTATCGCATTTTCGTAATGTCGGTAACCCGATTTTATATAATTCAAAAATTTATTTTCAGTCATTTTGTATCCGTATTGCTCAATTGAAGTCGCTTGCCGGCGCAACGTTCGAGTAATTTATTGCGTAAGCGAAATAAAATATACGAGTATAGTTTTCGCTTATATTTCAATTATAAACGTAACGCGCGTAAAAGAGCAAGTAATCTGGACTATATAATAT
>JAIEEW010000221.1 GCA_029067255.1 Clostridia bacterium
ACGCTGCCGTTACGTCTACTACAATAGCGCCGTATCTGTCGGAAAGTTCGATAACAAATTTGTCGAAGAATTGGTCGTTTGTCGTAAGGATTTTTACGAGAGAGAGTTCTCTAAACACGCTCTCGCTTTCTTTTAGAGCGCGTACGCTTATCGTTTCTTCGAGTTTTTTTGTTTGGCTTATAATCTGAGCAAGACCCGCTTCGTCGCTGTCGGCAACAACGGTAATACGGGAAATATGCGGATCGTCGGTAGCGCTCACAGACAGAGAATCTATATTAAAGCCTCTTCTTCCAAAAAGCGAAGACACTCTTGCGAGTACGCTTGAATTATTTTTCACTACGATCGAGATTATATTTTTCATTTTATTTCCTCTTTTTGCGTTTATATTTTATATTATACAGGCGGACGGTGGAAAAATCAACTGTTTTGGAATTGCGAGTTATAGAGTTGATAATAAAATCCGCGCGATGCGAGCAATTCTTCGTGGTTGCCTTGTTCGACTATATTTCCGTCCTTCATTACGAGAATCACGTCGCATTCTCTTATGGTCGAGAGTCTGTGCGCGACGACAAACGACGTTCTGCCTTGCATTATTGTATAGAAGGCTTGCTGTATTTTCATTTCCGTACGCGTGTCGATAGACGACGTCGCTTCGTCCAGTATTAACATAGGCGGATGGGTGAGCATTATTCGCGCTATGCAAAGCAACTGTTTTTGACCTTGCGAAAGATTGTCGCCGTTTTCCGTCAACATAGTGTCGTATTTGTCTGGGAATTTGTCGATAAAGTCATGAGCGTTTGCAAGTTTAGACGCTTGAATGATCTCTTCTTCGCTCGCGTCCGCTTTTCCGTACGCTATATTTTCGCGTATTGTACCTTCAAAAAGCCAACTTTCCTGCAGTACCATACCAAAGTTGTCTCTAAGGCTAGCGCGCGTAATAGAACGCACGTCTTTGCCAGATACCGTTATGCTGCCGTCCGTTACGTCGTAAAAGCGCATTAAAAGATTTATAAGCGTGGTTTTTCCGCAACCGGTTGGACCTACTATCGCGATCTTTTGACCTTTTTTGACCGCGAGATTGAGATTTTCTATCAAAGGTCTGTCAGGAACGTATCTGAAACATACGCCGTCTAGTAAAAGCGTTCCGTCGCAATCTTCCAATTGCTCGTTATCGCTGTCGCTTTCTTCAGTAGGTTCGTCTAAAAGCGCGAATATTCTTCTTGATGCGGCTACTGCCGACTGAATCTCCGTTATAACGCCCGTTATCTCGTTGAAAGGTTTGGTATACTGATTAGCGTACATAAGACACGTCGTAAGATTGCCTACTTCAAGCGATTGCGGCGACTCCGCCCAAAGACATATAAGCGCGCCGACGACGCCTACGCTTGCGTAGACGAGATTGTTTACGAAACGCGTGCATGGATTTATCAACGCGCCGTAAAATTGCGATTTGAATCCGCATTTGTAAAGTTCGTCGTTTTTCTTTACAAAATCCTTCTGACATTCGTCTTCGCGACAGAATGCCTGAACCAGTCTGTGCCCCGCGAATATTTCTTCGACGTATCCGCTTATTTCTCCTCTCTTGACCGCTTGTTCGGCGAAAGTCGAATGCGAACGCTTTGTTATAAACGACGCAACGAAAAGCGATAGGGGAGTAAGTACGAGTACCGTAAGCGCGATTATCCAGTTGATATAAAACAGCATCGCTATCGTCGCGATTATTGTCATTACTCCGCTGAAAAGTTGAGTAAAGCCTTGCAACAGTCCTTCCGATACCTGATCAATATCGCTGGAAATTCTTGCGATGATATCGCCTTGTTGTTGGTTGTCGATAAATTTAAGCGGCAGTTTGTTTATATGCTCGAAAAGTTGATTCCTTATGTTGCGTACTGTCTTGAAAGTCAACGCGTTGGTCGACGCGCTGAGAGTCCATTGCGATACGCTTCCTATCGCTATCATCGCTATGAGTATACAAATATAGTCAAATACTTTGTCAAAGTCTACTTTACCCGCTTCAGCCATACAGTCTATCGCGTAACCTGTCATGAGCGGAACGAGTATCGAAACGGCTACCGAAACCATTGCGCTTATCAACGAAATTATCAACAGGGGAGCGTAAGGGCGAGTGTATGATACTAATCTAAAAAGAGTGGATTTATTCTTTTTCATTTGCTTTCACCTCTTCTTGCGCGTTTTCCTGCGGAGTTTTTTGTTGCGAATCGAATATCTCTTTGTAGACGTCGCAATTTTCCAGTAGATATTCGTGCGTTCCTATTCCGGCGACTTCGCCTTTGTCCAATACTATTATTTTATCGGCGTTTTTTAGCGACGTTGCTCGTTGGGATATTATGATCTTCGTCGTCGTTTGCGGAAGATCGGAGTTTATCGATTTTCTCAGCGCGAGATCCGTGGCAAAGTCCAACGCGCTCATGCTGTCGTCGAGTATAACTATCTCCGGTTCGCCTACGAGCGCTCTCGCTATCGAAAGACGCTGTCTTTGACCGCCTGAAAAGTTTTTGCCTTTTTGCTGTACCGCTTCGTCAAGTTTGTCCTTTTTTTGCATTACGAAATCATAAGCCTGAGCGATTTTGAGCGCGCGTATGATTTCTTCATCGCTAGCGTCGTGTTTTCTCCATTGCATGTTGCTGCGAATAGTGCCGCTGAATAGCATTGATTGCTGCGGTACGAGTCCCAACTTGCCTCTCAGTTGTTCAAGGGGATATTGCTTTACGTTGACGCCGTCAATAAGAAGTTCTCCTTCGCTTACGTCGTAGAATCTCGGAATAAGATTTATTATAGTGGATTTACCGCTGCCCGTACCGCCTATGATACCGACGGTTTGACCTTTTAAGACGTCGACGTTGAGATTACGAATAGCCATACCGCCTTCGCCGTAACCGAACGATACGTTTTTGAAAGAGATTGCCGGCGCGCCTTCGACGGGAGCGACAGGTTGGTTTCCTTCGTCGGAGACGGAAGTTTGGGTGGAAAGAAGACCGCTTACTCTTTTTGCGGAAGCGTACGATTTGGAAAACAGCACAGCCATATTCGCAACGACGACAAGCGCGAGAGAAATTTGAGTCATGTAGTTGATGAACGCTATAAGTTCGCCTTGCGTCAGCGATCCCGAATTTATTTTATTGCCGCCGAAATAAAGCAGCGCGACTATCGCGAAATTTATTACTAAAAACGTAAGGGGATTGAGCAGAGCGGAAATTCTTCCTATCGCAATTACGCTTGAAGAATAGTCGTCGGTGGCTTGCTCGAAACGCTTTTGTTCGCGTTCCTGTTCCGTAAACGCTCTTACTACTCTTACGCCGTTCAGATCTTCGCGCGCAATAGCGGTAATCTTATCAAGTTTACGTTGGTTTTTAGTATAAACGGGCATAGTTTTCGACATTATAGCAAAAAGTATGAGCGCTACCAGCGGCGCCGTGATAAGGAAAATCCAACTCATAGACGGTTTTAGGATTATTGCCGAAACGGTTGCGCCTATAACGAGAAACGGCGCGCGTATGGCAAGGCGTATCAGCATTGCCACGCCGAGTTGGACTTGGTTTATATCGCTGTTGAAACGTGTGATCATAGACGACGTTCCGAATTTGTCAAGTTCGCTCATCGAAAGAGTATTTATATGGTGAAACAGAACGTTGCGAAGTTCTGTGCCGAAGCCTTGAGAACACCTTGAAGCGACGTATTGGCAAAACAGCGCCGCGCCCAGTCCTACTACGGAGAGAAGTACGAGAACTCCGCCCATACGCAGTATATAGCCTACGTCTTTCTGATAAATCCCTACGTCGATTATTTTTGCCATAACG
>JAIEEW010000222.1 GCA_029067255.1 Clostridia bacterium
TATTTCCAATTGCGGACCAGACGTGCGCTGGGTGGGCAACGAAGGCGGTTTTGCTCGCGAGAGCGAGTGGAACGTCGTTCCGAAGTTTGCCTGCGATATTCAAACAATCGAGTCTAATTCTCAACAAGCCGACGATGAAAAATTTGCAAAGAAAGGCGCTGATATTATAAGTTCCGATCTTGGAAGCCGTGATTTTTTGAAGAATTTCGATGAATTTATGTGGTATCCCGCGGAAGTTGACGTATCTATAAGACCGGGATGGTTCTATCATAAATCGCAAGACGTAGCAGTTCGAAGCGTTGACAATCTCAAAAGGATTTACTACGATTCGGTAGGTGGCAATACTTTTCTATTGCTAAATATACCGCCTGATACGAAAGGACTTATTCACGAAAAAGACGTTAAGACAATGCAAGAACTAGGCGAACATATCCGCAGATCGAATCAACAACTTCTTGCCGTCAAAGAAATAACCGCGCTGCCCGCAGAAGTAGGGAATGAGATAGAAAACGCGCTCAAATACGAGTATGATGAAAATACTTTCGATCCTATATCGTACTATACTCCCGAGAAAGAAAGCGACAGTTACGCTATAAAGATTACCCTTGCCGGCGAACATAGGATAAACAGAATAAAACTTGTCGAAAACGTCGCTTTTTCACAGAGAATAGAAGCGTTTGACATATACGTTTACGTCAATGGCAAACGCAGAAAAGCGGGGAGCGGTACTACCGTTGGATACGGAAGAGTTGCGTTTTTCCGACCGGTTGTTACGGATTGTGTGGAAATAGTCTTTACAAGCGTTAGAAGAAAACCGTATTTGGAATTTATAGGGGTGTATGAAGATAATGGATACAGACCGAAAAAGCCTTTCCTGCACGCTTTCAAGCAGTGGATACATCGAGTCAATTACAGAGCGTTTATCAAAAAAGAAAACAAGAAAAACGTCGCGAAATAATTTAAGCGTAATAAAAAAAGTATCCGTTCACGGGTACTTTTTTATTTGCTGATATTTTATTCCGCTTTCTCGTCAATTGTCGACGCAACTTGCGATTCTATCACTTTTTGTTCGTTTTCAGGCGATTGTTCGATTTGTAAATTGACGTTTTGCGCTATAGCGTTGTTGCTTTGTTCAATAGCAGGAGCAGAGTCTTGCGATACGATAGCGTTTTCGGTTTGAACGCTATCAAGATTTTCCAGTATTTCTTCCGGAATCGTAACCTTTTCAACGGTTTTAACGATCGGAGCGGGAGAGTTGTTTTTTCTTTTCCTTCTCTTTCTTTCGCGCAGTTTATCAAATTTAAGACTGCTTCCCATCGAATCTGATACGTCGGTTATCGCGACAAATGCTTTGGGATCTATTCCCGTAACTATCTTTTTGAGAGTGTTGACTTCAAATCTGTTTACAACGCAGTACAAAACTTTCTTAGGCATTTTGGAATAATATCCTTCCGCGTTGATTATCGTAACTCCGCGTTCGAAAATGTCTACGAGAGTATCGGCGATTTTTTCGGGGTGATTGGAGATGATAAACGCGGATTTTGACTTGTCGAAACCTTCGATAATAAAGTCTACCGATTTAAGTCCTAGCGCGTAAGCGATTATGGAATATAAAGGAGTTATCCAACTTGAAGTGATGATTCCCGCAAGAATATAGAGTATCAAGTTGTAACTCATTACAAACGTGCCGACCGTCATACCTATTCTTTTTGCAAAAATTAGGGACAAAACTTCGACTCCGTCTATCGCTCCGCCGAAACGTATTGTTATACCGCTTCCGATACCGGATATAATTCCGCCGAATACCGCAGCCAGCAATTTTTCGTTTTTGGTTATTGGCGAGCCGTCAGAGTAGTCTATACCGAAACAATTCTGAAATAAATATGAAAACAGCGAAAACAACGCGATTGCATACAGCGAATAAACGATAAAGTTGAGTCCCAACTTTTTGTAGCCGAATATAAAAAACGGGAAGTTGAGAATCAGTAGGAATATACTGACGCTCCAACCGCTCAGGTTGGAAAGCAGAATAGACGTACCGGAAAATCCGCCGTCATATAACATTGCGGGTTGTAGAAACAGAGTAACCGCCGCGGCGTTGACTACGCCCGCTACGGTAAGGAATATAAAGTTTACAGGATTGATTTGTTTGAGTTTAGTACGCATTTTGTCCTCCGGAACGCTGTTTCCGTGATATATAATATGATTTTTTGATCCCGCGCGTATATAAAGTATGCCGAATGCTTTTTAATTATAGCAGTATATTTTTTGCAAGTAAAGAATTTTGCAAAAGAAAATCGCTTGTTGGAATAATTTGTCAGCGACAGGCAAGGAGTTTGAGTCGTATATAGCCGAAAGAGAAAATTATCGCTTTTGCAATAGAGCGAAAAGCCGTGAAAAAGACTTGCTTTTATTAGATTACTGTGATATTATATCAGTGTAACAAGGGTATTTTGCCCGTTTTACAAAATTTACGAGTGAGGCTATATGGATTCACATAGTAGAAAGTTCAATATTTCTCGTTTATTTAATACAATAATCAATGATTGTGTTGATTTTTTACGCAATTCACAGGATACAATTTTTTTAATATACGGAGGCAATGATGAGACCGTTTTTTGAGTCGATATTCAACTTTGAAAAGGATTCTTCCAACATGGCTATTTTGGCGTTGGAAGGCGCGGCTGAGTTAGGACAAAAAGTAGACAGATATCTTGTCAACTGGTACAACAACGAAGCCAAAGCAAGCGGTAAGAAGTTTTTTAAGGATACGTTCCTTGTCGGAAACAAATGCCCTAGATTTACTACGGGCGACGGCAAAGGACTTATACTTGACAGCATAAGAGGAAAAGATCTATACGTTATCTGCGACGTGGGCAATTATTCTATCGAATACAATATGTT
>JAIEEW010000223.1 GCA_029067255.1 Clostridia bacterium
GAGTAGGTATGGGCGCGGAAGCGATCAAGGAATTGCTTGCAAACATAGACCTTGAAAAAGAATCTGCAAAACTTAAAGCGATTATCGCTGAAAGCGGAGATAAAGCCAACAGCCAGAGAAGACTCAAAGCGGTAAAACGCCTTGATATTATCGAAGCGTTTAGAGTGAGCGGCAACAGACCGGAATGGATGATTTTGGACGTTCTTCCCGTACTGCCGCCGGAACTCAGACCTATGGTACCGCTCGACGGCGGAAGATACGCAGCGTCCGATCTTAACGATTTGTATCGCCGCGTAATCAATAGAAATAACAGACTTAAAAAACTCATGGAATTCGGCGCGCCCGATATTATCGTGAGAAACGAAAAGAGAATGTTGCAAGAAGCGGTTGACGCTCTTATCGACAACGGCCGCAGAGGAAAGGCGGTTACCGGTCCCGGCAACAGAGAACTTAAATCTTTGACGGCTCTTCTCAAAGGTAAGCAGGGACGTTTCCGTCAGAACCTTTTGGGTAAGCGCGTAGACTACTCGGGACGTTCGGTTATCGTAGTAGGACCTGAACTCAAAATGTATCAGTGCGGTATTCCTAAGGAAATGGCTATCGAACTTTTCAAGCCGTTCGTTATGAAGAAACTTGTCGAAAGGGGCACTTGTCTTAACATTAAGAGCGCGAAGAGAGTTATAGAAAGAGCGCAGGACGACGTAGTATGGGATATACTTGAAGAAGTAATCAAAGACCATCCGGTACTTCTCAACCGCGCGCCGTCTTTGCACAGACTTTCCATACAGGCTTTCGAGCCGGTGCTTGTAGAAGGCAGAGCGATCAAATTGCACCCGCTCGTATGTAGCGCGTTCAACGCAGACTTCGACGGCGACCAGATGGCAGTACACGTACCTTTGTCTATCGAAGCGAGAACGGAAGCGAGATTCTTGATGCTTTCCACCAACAATATTCTCAAACTCAGCGACGGCAAACCTGTCGTATCGCCTACACAGGATATGGTTATCGGTTCGTACTACATGACGATGGAAAAGGAAGGCGGTTTGGGCGAAGGCAGATACTTCCGCAATCCTGAAGAAGCGATGATGGCTTATCAGGACGGACAGATCAGTCTTCAGTCTAAGATTTTCGTAAGAGTGGAAAAAGTGATCGACGGAGTAAAATACTCGAAGAGATTGCATACCACTATCGGTAGAATCATATTCAACGGAGCGATTCCGCAGGATTTGCACTTTGTTCCTAGAAATACGCCGGAACAGCAACTCGATCTCGAAGTAGATTTCAGAGTAGGTAAGAAGGAACTTTCCAGAATAGTAGACGCTTGCTTTAAGTATAAGGGCGCTACGGAAACTTCTATCATTCTCGATAAGATAAAGGCTCAAGGTTATAAATACTCCACAGTTGGAGCAATCACTGCGAGCGTATTCGATATGCACGTTCCGCCAAAGAAGAAAGAAATTATCAGCGGAGCGGAAAACGACGTCGTAACTATTGAAAAACAGTTCAAGAAAGGACGTCTTACTGAAGAAGACAGATATAAACAGACTATCGCGGTATGGCAGAAAGCGCTTGCCGATATCAACGTAGAACTCAAAAAGGGACTTGACGAATTCAACCCGATTTGGATGATGGCAAACTCCGGCGCGCGTGGTAGCATGACGCAGATTTCTCAGTTGTGCGGTATGAAAGGACTTGTCGCAGACCCGTCCGGACGTACTATCGAATTGCCGATAAAAGCGTCTCTCCGCGAAGGCTTGTCAGTACTTGAATACTTCATTTCGTCGCACGGCGGACGTAAAGGTATGGCCGATACCGCATTGAAGACTGCGGACTCCGGTTATTTGACGCGTCGTCTTGTTGACGTATCGCAAGACGTTATTGTAAACGAACTTGATTGCGGAGACAACAGGGGTATCACTGTAGAACTTGAAGGCGACAACGTCAAAGAATTTATCGAACGTATCGACGGAAGATTCGTAATGGAAGATATCGTCGACGAAAACGGTAATTCCATAATAGAAAAAGATACTATGGCTACGCCCGAACAGGCTAAGGCAATCGCCGACGCAGGCGTTAAGAAAGTTAAAATCAGAAGCGTGCTTATGTGTAAATCCGCTCACGGCGTGTGCGCGAAGTGTTACGGTAAGAACATGGCTTCCGGTAATTCTGTAAAACTCGGCGAAGCAGTAGGTATCATAGCGGCTCAGTCTATCGGCGAACCCGGTACGCAGTTGACGATGAGAACCTTCCACACGGGCGGCGTAGCATTGTCTGGCGATATTACCAACGGTCTGCCGAGAGTCGAAGAACTCTTTGAAGCGAGAAGACCGAAAGGTCAGGCTTTGGTTGCCGACATTGCCGGCGAAGTGGATATCGATACCAACAAGAGAGTATTGACGATCACTTCTCCTAAGGGCGATAAAGTGGATTACAAACTTGTATTTGGTCAGAAACTTAAAGTTGAGAACGGACAGACGGTTGCGGCTGGCGACGTATTGACGCAAGGCAGCATTTATCCGCAGGATATTTTGAGAACGAAGGGCGTAAGAGGCGTTCAGGATTATATCATTAAGGAAGTTAAAGTTCCTTACGCGAGCGCCGGCGTTGATATCAATGAAAAACATATCGAGATCGTCGTAAGACAGATGCTCAGAAAAGTCAAGATAGAGAATCAGGGCGATACGTCCATGATGCCCGGCGAGTACGTAGATATATTCGCGTATGAGGCTGAAAACGAGAAAGTTATCGAAAACGGCGGCCGTCCGGCTACCGCAAAGAGAACCTTGCTCGGTATCACCAAAGCCGCTTTGGCTACGGAATCCTTCCTTTCTGCCGCTTCCTTCCAGGAAACAGCGAAAGTGCTTACCGAAGCCGCTATCAAGAACAAAGTCGATCATCTTATCGGACTTAAAGAAAACGTTATTCTCGGTAAACTCATTCCTGCAGGTACGGGTATGAAACGTTATCGCAATATCGTATCTTTGCCCGCGAACAGCGCAGAGAATAGAATTGTCGAAGAAAGCATATCGGATAAGTTTGCTCTCGAAGACGATATAGAAGACTAATTTAATGCTCGAATTCTTCGGACGGTATGTCCGTCCGAAGAATATCCGACTTAACTAAATCGGAAACACTATCGCGATTTCATGCATATCTATGCGGGTTTTAATATAACTCGTTTGAGCAGATTTATTGAAGTCAGCAAAACTTAATATTTCAATTCTATGAAGAGTGTGGGAGTGCTCGGACACTGTGAACACACAGCAACCTCTCGTAAGGTGCTAAATTCCGCAAGGTTACTTGACAGATAGAATATTATTCGTCGTCGGGTACGGCGACTTTTTCATTGTCGCTAAATACTAAGGAGTAATTATGGTAAAAAGATTATTTACAAGCGAAAGCGTAACCGAAGGACATCCGGATAAGGTCTGCGATAAAATATCGGATAGCGTGCTTGACGCGTTGCTTGCGCAAGACCCTATGAGCCGCGTCGCTTGCGAAACGTGTACCAACACGGGATTTATTCTCGTAATGGGCGAGATAACTTCCAACGCTAACGTTGATTATGAAAGCGTTGTCAGAAAAGCGGCGTTGGAAATAGGTTACGACAGCGAAGAAAAAGGACTTGACGCGAAAAACTGCGAAGTCATTATAAGGCTTGATAAGCAGTCTTCGGATATTGCTATGGGAGTAGACAGTTCGCTTGAAAATAAGGAAAGCGGAAAAGATAAGTTTGATCTTATCGGCGCGGGAGATCAAGGCATGATGTTTGGATACGCTTGCGACGAAACGCCCGCTCTTATGCCTATGCCGATCTATCTCGCTCACAAACTTACGGCAAAACTCACCGAAGTTCGTAAATCCGGGGAATTGAAGTATCTCCGTCCGGACGGTAAAGCGCAAGTATCCGTAGAATACGTTGACGACAAGGTAAGCAGAATTGAAGCGATAGTTCTTTCCGCTCAGCACGATGCGGACGTTGATACGCAAACGTTGAGAAAAGATCTCAAAAAACACGTTATCGACGCTGTTATTCCCAAAAGTCTTATTGACGAAGAAACTAAGATATATATCAACCCAACCGGAAGATTTGTTATCGGCGGACCTAACGGCGACAGCGGACTTACCGGCAGAAAGATAATCGTCGATACATACGGCGGTTATTGCCCGCACGGCGGCGGAGCGTTTTCTGGCAAGGACAGTACTAAAGTGGATAGGTCTGCTTGTTATATGGCAAGATACGTCTGCAAAAACATAGTTGCAAGCGGTATCGCGAAGAGATGTCAGTTGGACGTAGCGTACGCTATAGGAGTTGCAAAACCCGTGTCTGTCAACGTGAATACCTTTGGCACGAGCAAGTTGAACAATGTTCAAATTGCAGAAATCGTCAAAAAAGTATTTGATTTGCGTCCTTTGGCTATAATCGAACAACTTGAATTGAGAAAACCGCAATTTGCAAAAACCAGCAATTACGGACATTTTGGAAGAGAGGATCAAGGCTTCAGATGGGAGATTTGCGACAAGTCCGAAGAGATCGCGCGTATAGCGGCGACAATGAATTGATTGAGTTGACATTATAAATCGGAATAACTTACAATATAGGGGGAGCGATCCCCCTGTTTTTATGGAGAGAGAATGGAAATAGTCAAAGGTTATGTAGAAGAAATAGTATTTCGGAACGTCGACAACGGATATTGCGTAATATACGTAAATGCCGACGATACGCTTTTGACGGCTGTCGGAACCTTTCCGCCGATTGAAGAAGGCGAGTATTTGGAAATGAAAGGCGACTACGTTCTCAACAACAAGTTTGGCGAACAGTTCAACGTAAGCGAATGTAAGATAGTTAGTCCCGATTCCTTGGAATCGATTTGCAAGTATCTTGCGAGCGGGCTTTTTTACGGAGTTGGCGAAGTTACGGCGAGAAATATCGTTGACGCTTTTGGCGTTCAGTCGTTGGAGATAATAGAAAAATATCCCAACAAAGTCGCTCAGATAAAGGGACTTTCGCTCAAAAAGGCTATGGCTATTCACGAGGCTTATATCGTGCATAAGGAGCAGCAAGCGACTATCGTATATTTGCAAAACTTTGAAATCAGTCTTAATCTCGCTCTTAAAATTTACAAAAAATACGGCGACGGAACAAAACGTATTATAGAAAAAAATCCCTATCAAATGGTTGAAGACGTTGACGGCGTGGGATTTATCACTGCGGATAAAATCGCTCTGAATATGGGATTCGATCAATTCAGCAGATTCCGCGTAAGCGCCGCGATAGGACACGTTCTGCGTGAAGGCGCGAGCAAAAACGGTCATACTTATCTTCCGAGAGAAGAAGTGGTAAGGGAAGTTTGCCGTCTTTTGCGAATGGATTTTGACGAGTACAGTTTTATGGTGGAAAGCATAGTTCTCGACAACGTCGTTATGGGTAAGATAATTATCGTCAACAACGGCGGCGAAGAGAGAGTTATGCTTACCAAAATGTACGAAAACGAAAACGGCATTGCAAAGAGTATAGCGGATATGATGCTTGGAGCGGAGCCTTTAGATCTCAATTTTGACGTTGATATAAGAGATTTTCAAAAATCCCACAATATTACTTTGCACGAAGGACAGATCGAAGCGGTCAAAAACTGCGTAAAATATGGCGTCAACGTTATTACGGGCGGTCCCGGTACGGGAAAGACGACTATAATAAAGTGTATCATATATCTGCTCAAAAAGCAGTACGCGAAAATCTTGCTTTGCGCTCCTACCGGAAGGGCGTCCAAAAGGCTTGCCGAAGCGACGGGAGAAGACGCGAAAACTATACATAGACTTCTTGATTTGGACTTTACGGGCGGAAAAGGTCATTTCAATTACAACGAAGATACAAGACTAAGCGCAGACGTTGTCATAGTAGACGAAGTGAGTATGTGCGACGAATACGTATTCTACGCGCTTGTCAGAGCGATAAAAAAAGGCGCAAGATTGATACTCGTAGGAGATAAGGATCAGTTGCCGTCCGTTGGAGCGGGAAATATTTTGGCGGATATAATTTCCTGCGGAGTGATTCCTATAAATTACCTTACGCATATTTATAGACAAAGCGACGACAGTCTTATAATAGAAAACGCGCATAAAGTCAATCGCGGTCAGATGCCGACGATAGACAACCGTTCCAAAGACTTTTTCTTTGACGCTCAGTCGGATACGCAGATTATGCTCAAAAACTGTATCGAACTGACTACGAAAAGACTTCCCGCTTTTGCAAAAATATCCCCCAAAGACATACAGGTGCTTTGTCCTATGAAAAAAGGTATTCTTGGGGTGGAGAATATCAACGTGGAAATGCAAAAAGCGCTCAATCCGCCGTCGCCCGATAAAGGCGAGATACGTTCAGGGAATAACATCTTTCGAGCGGGGGATAAGATCATACACACCGTCAACAACTATCAAATGGAGTGGGTGTCGCCGTATGGAGTTAGCGGAACGGGCGTGTTTAACGGAGATATAGGATATATTATCGAAGTCAACAAAAGTCAACCGAGTATGAAAGTTGAGTTTGACGACGGCAAAATCGCAACGTATAAACAAGAGAACTTTGACGAACTTTCGCTTGCCTACGCAATAAGTATTCACAAATCTCAAGGCTCGGAATTCCCCGCGGTGATCATTACCGTCAGCGGTGGAAACCCATTTCTTATGACGAGAAATCTACTTTATACGGCAATTACCCGAGCAAAATCATTCGTTGTGATAGAAGGCTCTAAGGAAAGCGTAGCCAAAATGGTCAAAAACGACTACACGGCAAAACGCAATACCTTGCTTTGCGACTTTATCAAAGAAAATTGTAAAAAAGTCGGGATAGAGTAAGCGATATTAGGAAAGAACATGGAGCGTTTACAAGATTCGTAATCGCTTCTATCTTTTTTTAGACTTATAATTTTGTATTAAAATCAACTTTGTAAGACAAGTCCTATCGGTCGGATTTTTTATAATCGTTGATGCAAAGTATTTCGTTGGCGTCTAGGTTGAGAATAGCGCAAAGATTTGCCAGCGTATCAAGCGAAGGCATTTTCCGCCCTTTGATGTAACTGCATATTTGCGTAGGACTAATGTTCAGAAGACTTGCTATTTCGCTTTGTCGCAATCCGCTTAATTTGATTTCTTCCGCTAATTTCTTTTGAATTTGTTCTATTTTTATCATTTTTCTATCCACCTTATAATTATTTTAACCCATTAGGTCAAAAATGTTTGACTTTTAACCCATTAGGTCATAATATATCAACAAATGCCCCATTAGGTTAAAAGCATTATATAAAAATCCAAATGATAAGGAGAATGTTTATGGAAAAAGAAAATCAACGAAGATGCAAGGTTATCAAAGTAAAGCAATCGTTTGAATGGAACGTAGTATTTGATTATTTGCAAATGTTTAATATGTGTTAGGAAGCGATGAGCGATAAAGAATTCAATAAAAAATTTACGGATATTCTAGATTACGTATCAAATAAAATTACAATGCCGCTTGAAGGTAATATAAAGCAAATGTACATTGTAGTAGAGCAAGAAGCGACGAATGACGAATATGAGAAATGGTTGGAAGACAATAATCGGCAACCGTAATATTATTTTTTCTCAAATCCGACACAATTTACGCAAATAGTCGTTGTGGGGCGTATCTTTGCTCCTAGCAAATAACTTGACTAATATATTTATATTATGTTAGTATTTATATTGGCAGAATTTGCCAAAGGAAGGTAGCAGTTATGGGAATATTCAGAAAAATTTTTCCTAGCCACAACGATAGAGAATTAAAGAAGATTTACAAGACGGTAGACAAGGTAGTCGCTTTGGAAGAAAAGTTCAAGGCGATGAGCGACGACGAGTTGAAGGCTTGCACACAACAATATATGGAGAGATACGAGCAGGGAGAAAGCCTTGATTCGCTTCTTCCCGAAGCATTCGCTACTATGAGAGAAGCGAGCGACAGAGTGTTGGGTATGCGACATTTTTACGTTCAACTTGTCGGCGGCGTGGTATTGTATCAGGGCAGGATCGCCGAGATGAGAACGGGTGAAGGTAAAACTTTGGTCGCTACGCTTGCGGGTTATCTAAAAGCGCTTGCAAAAAAAGGCGTGCACGTCGTTACCGTCAACGAGTATCTTGCAAGGCGCGACGCCGAATGGATGGGTAAAGTCTATAAATTTCTTAATTTGACGGTTGGTATCAACTGTTCGGGTATGTCCAAAGAAGAAAAGACGGCGGCGTACAACTGCGATATTACTTACAGCACGAACAACGAACTAGGCTTTGATTACCTGCGCGATAACATGGTTACCGACAACTCAATGAAAGTTCAAAGGGGACTGGAATTTGCGATAGTCGACGAAGTGGACAGTATTTTGGTCGACGAAGCGAGAACGCCGCTCATCATAAGCGGTCGCGGTAAAAAATCAAGCGATATGTATATCACTGCGGACAGGTTTGTTAAGACGCTTAAAGAAGAAGATTACGAGATAGGCGAAAAGGAAAAGTCGGTATTTCTAAATGAAAACGGAACGGAAAAGGCAGAGAAGTATTTTAACGTCGAAAACCTTTCTGATTACGAAAACCAGTCTTTGAAGCATTATATCGACAACGCGCTCAAAGCCAACTTTATAATGAAAGAAGAAGACAACTATATTGTCGTGGATAAAGAAGTCGTAATAATCGACGAATTTACTGGCAGACAGATGATAGGCAGAAGATTCAGCGACGGATTGCATCAGGCTATTGAAGCGAAAGAAGGCGTGCCTATCAAGTCGGAAGACAAGACGATGGCGACTATTACGTTTCAAAACTTTTTCAGGCTTTACAAACGTCTTTCGGGTATGACGGGTACGGCAAAGACGGAAGAAAACGAATTTGATACTATTTACGGTCTTGACGTTGTGGTAATACCTACAAACAAGCCGGTAGTAAGAGTAGACGAGCCGGATATTTTGTTCAAGAGCAAAGCAGGTAAGTACAAAGCGATAGTAGAAGATATAAAGAAATGCTACGAAAGACGTCAACCCGCGCTTGTGGGTACGCTAAGCGTAGAAAAATCGGAAGAGTTGTCTAGAATACTTAAAAAACAAGGAATCCCGCACAACGTACTCAACGCAAAAAACCACGAAAAGGAAGCGGAGATAGTCGCGCAAGCGGGTAAGAGCGGAGCGATAACGATCGCTACGAACATGGCAGGTAGAGGTACGGATATACTTTTGGGCGGCAATCCCGAGTTTCTCGCTAAGCAAAAACTTGCTAATATGGGTTATCCGCACGACCTTATTGAGCAGGCTACGTCATACGCCAACACCGAAGACGACGCTATACTCAAAGCGCGAGCGGATTACAAAAAATATTACGATCTGTTTGCAAAAGATACCAATGCGGAAAAGCAGGAAGTCGTCGCTGCGGGCGGTTTGAGAATTATAGGAACGGAACGCAACGAATCTCGCCGTATCGACAATCAGTTGAGAGGTCGTAGCGGAAGACAGGGCGATCCGGGTTCGTCAGTATTCTATCTTTCTATGGACGACGATATGATGCGAATCTTCGGCGGAGAGCATATGATAAAGATTGCCGACGCGTTGCATTTGGATGAAGATACTCCTATCGTCAACAAGTTAATAACAAGACAGGTTGAAGCGTCGCAAGCAAGAGTCGAAGATAGAAACTTTTCGATAAGAAAACACGTGCTTGGCTACGACGACGTAATGAACAAACAAAGGGAAATCATTTACGAGCAAAGAAACATAGTGCTTGACGGTATGGACGTACACGTTCAGATACTTGCAATGATGGAAGCGGTAATTACGAGAATTTGCTCAATCTACGTCGACTATAAAGAAGACCACAGAAACTGGAACTACGAAGATTTCAACAAACAACTCGAAGACAGCGTTCTTGAAAGCGGAACGCAGTTGGTTACGCCGGACTATATCGCGGAATTGTCAGATAATTCTATAAGCGGACTTGTAGATAGCATCTATCAAGTGGCGAAAGAGCAGTATGAAAAGAAATGCGAATACGTCAAAAATGAAATAGGCGTGGACTTTGCAAGATTCGAACGCGACTGTATGCTTTACAACGTAGACAGTAAATGGATGAATCATATCGACGATATGAGCGAACTAAAACAAGGTATCGGACTTGTCGCTTACGCGCAGAGAGATCCCGTAACGCAGTATAAATTCGAAGGCGCGGAAATGTTTGACAGAATGGTTGAGTCCATACAGTACGATACTGTGCGTACGCTTGTAAAATGCAAGTTTGAAAAGGCTACGCAAACTCAGTCCAAACAGGAGCAAGATACCGTAACAAACGAAGAACTCAACAGGGTAAGAACCGTGGTCAGCGAAAAGAAACCCCGTCCCAACGACAAATGTCCTTGCGGGAGTGGGAAGAAGTATAAGCAGTGTTGCGGAAAATAATTAGATTCTTCGACTACGCTCGCAATAGCGGGAGAGAGAACAGATGTTGCAACTCTACCCGTCATTTGTAATTATACGAGAATAAGTTTGAAAGGAAATAATAAAACAAGGTAAAGGCTTTTCTACAATAATCTTAAGAGTATAGAGAAATGAATCTTTACCCGTCATATTGAGCAAACGGAGAAGTGATTCTTACCCGTCATTCTGAGCGTAGTCGAAGAATCTAATTCAAATTAATATCCGTATTAAGTCCGACTAAAATCGGAGTGAAACGTAGATTTTACTTTTGGTCGGCTAGTATGACAATAATTACGCTTTAATAAAATAAAAGAAAACGTAAAAGGTAGAAATATGCTAACTATAGAACAAGCAAAATGGGACTACTCCAAAATAAATAAATCTCTTCTCGAAGTCAGAGAAGCGTTGGATTACGACGGTCTTTCAAAGCGCGCCGAAGAGTTGAGAAACGAACAGGGAAAAGACGGCTTTTGGGACGATATGGACAACGCTCAGCAAGTCAATCGCGAACTTTCGAGAATAGAAACTAAAACGAAACATTTTGACAGGTTGTATTCGCAAGGCGAAGATTTGCAAGTACTGATAGAGTTGACGGAAGACGGCGGCGGAGAAGAAGAAATGGAAGAGTTGCAGAAGGAACTCGAATCTTTTTCCGCAAACGTCGAGAGCCTTAGACTGGAAACTCTTCTCAAAGGAAAGTACGACGCGAACAACGCCATACTTACGTTGCACGCAGGCGCAGGCGGCACGGAAGCGCAGGACTGGGCGAATATGTTGTATAGAATGTATACCAGATATTCCGAAAGAGTGGGATATAAAGTCGTCGAAGTGGACAAACTGGCGGGCGACGAAGCGGGTATAAAAAGCGTAACGTTCAAAGTAATAGGCGAAAACGCTTACGGCTATCTCAAATCGGAAAAGGGCGTGCAT
>JAIEEW010000224.1 GCA_029067255.1 Clostridia bacterium
CCGATATTCAATCCGTTTGACTTAAAATACGCGCATACTCCCCTTACCAATGCAACCGCGTTTCCGTATTCGTCTTTTCTTGCGTCCAAATCGTTCAAGGAAACTTCGACAGGCGAAAATCCTACTGAATCAACAATTATTTTACCTTCACAAGGCGTAACGCATGCAATGGTATCAACGCTTATAGACGCGCACAAAACTTTACCGTTGTTGTGGTCGGTATGATTTCCGCACACTTCGATCCTGCCGGGCGAAGAATAAAACGCCCCGCCTTCTCCGTATTTAGCGCTGTGCATATCGTATATCTTGCGGTATCTGTCAATTTGATAATCAAACTTGTCTTCACCGTAAAGTATTTTAACTTTTTGCGCGAACTCTGCGTCGTTTGCAAGATTATTCATAAAATTTCTATCTGCCATAATCAACTCCGTAAACCGAACGCATAGTTTGCTTTTCTCGCCCGATTTTTCTAAATAATTATATCATAATATATAAAGCGTTGTAAATACTTTTTCTTTATATTGTATAGTCTCAATATAGATAATATATTCCAACAAAACTATTGCAAACAGCAGAAAAATGTTTTATAATAAACTTAATTAAAACTTTTAATTTCAAAAGATATTATATTGAACATTGTTCAAAATTTCGACAAAAGGCGACATTCTGAACTAAGTTCAATTAAAAACGGGAAAATAACCGTAAATATTGATTATTGCAGAGGTATTTTATGACATCAGATGAACTGAAAATCAAACTTGCTCAACTCGTTGACTATGCGAAAGACAACCTTTCGTTGAGATCGGAAGACGTATCTTTCGTAACAAATAATCTTTTGGATATGTTTGCTTTGAACTCGCCCGCTTCAAACGTAGAAAAATACGGAGACTTCCAAAGTGATATCGTAGACCCGATAGTAAACTACGCTGTAGAAAACGGCTTGACCAAGGAAGAAGAGCGAATACTGTTCGAAACAAGATTGCTGGGAATTGTTACCCCCGCTCCGTCTTCCGTTGTTGACAAATTTGATATTATCGCTGCAAACAGCGGCGTCAAATCGGCGACAGACTGGCTTTTTAATCTCTCTGTTGCCAACAACTATATCCGTATGGCGGATATAAAAAAGAATATTAAATGGCAACATATAGGCAAATTCGGCAAAATTGACGTTACGATAAATCTTTCCAAACCTGAAAAAGATCCAAAACAGATTGCAATGGCAAAACTACTGCCGAAAAGCGGATACCCCGCTTGTTTGCTCTGTCCCGAAAACGTAGGTTTTGCAGGCAATCTCAATCATCCTGCTCGGCAGACTTTAAGAATTATACCCGTAAGACTGGGCGGCGAAAGTTGGTCGATACAGTATTCCCCGTATCAATACTATAAAGAGCATATCATTGCGTTATCCAACGAACATAGACCCATGCTCGTAAACGGCGACACACTTTTTAGATTGCTGGATTTTGTGGATCTTTTCCCGCATTATTTCATAGGCTCCAACGCAGCGTTGCCCATTGTAGGCGGAAGCATACTGACTCACGATCACTATCAAGGCGGATGTAAAGTTCTTCCTATGTTCGAAGTCGGCGTGAGAAAAAATTATACGGTTAGCAAATTCAAAAACGTCAATGTATCTATTGTAAACTGGTACAACAGTGTGGTTAGAGTAAGCGGCAAAAGCAAATTTGAAGTTCACGAAACCGCAAGCAACGTACTTGAGGCATGGACTCAATGGAGCGACGAAAGCGTTAACGTAATTTGCAAAACTGACGAACAGCATAACGCTATAACGCCTATTGCAAGAAAAGAAGGCGACGTTTATATCATAGATATGATTCTTAGAAACAACCGCACTGATAACGAACACCCATACGGAATCTTCCACCCCGAAGAGAGTCTTCACAATATCAAAAAAGAAGGCATCGGCATAATTGAAGTTATGGGGCTGTTTATTCTTCCGGGAAGATTAAAAACGGAACTTGAATCAGTTAAAGACTATCTCACAGGAATGAAAAATCTTGATTTACAGGAACTTAACAATCCTGAAAACCCGATGTTCAAACACGCTCAGATGATACTTCAACTGGTAAACGACCACGGTACGTCAAGAGATCGCGTATTTGCCGATAAGACCGTAACCGACTACGTTAACAACGCATGCGAACAGATACTCGAATGCACTGCCGTGTTCAAAAACAACGAACAAGGTCAAACCGCGTTCGACAACTTTATGCGCAAAGGCTTAGGCGCGCAAGAAGTATAAAACCATTGCAAAGTTTAATATAAACAAAAAAATCGGGAGAATTTCCCGATTTTTTGCATTCAAATAATTATTTAATAAAAAATCAATATTCTTTTCTGTCTGCCAACGCTCTTGAAAGCGTAACTTCGTCCGCGTATTCTATATCGCTGCCCATTGATATTCCGCTTGCAAGTCTGGTTACTTTGATGCCCATAGGCTTAATAAGCCTTGCTATATAAGTCGCAGTCGCTTCCCCATCTATATCAGGGTTTGTCGCCATTATTACTTCTTTGACGCCGACAAGCCTTGCCATAAGTTCCTTTATCCTAATATCGTCAACGCCTATTCCCTGCATAGGATTGAGCGTGCCTTGCAAAACGTGATATACGCCATTGTAGTCTTTGATTTTTTCAAACGCAACAATATCTTTCGACTCTTTTACTACGCAAATTACCGATTTATCTCTCGTCTTACAAATATCGCAAACGTCTTCTTCCGTATAATTTCCGCATACGTTACAATAATGAACGTTTTTTTTCGTTTCGAGTATTGCTTTCGCAAATTCTTCTACTTCTTCTTCGCTCATATTTATAAGTTTGTACGCGTAGCGCTGCGCTGTTTTCGCTCCAACCCCAGGTAATTTACCGAACTGAGCGACAAGTCTTGCCAAAGGTTGATAATATCCCATATTACAGACCCATACCCGCAAATTTTCCGAGTTTCTGTTCTCTGGTTTCATCCGCCTTTCCGATTGCGTCATTAAAAGCGGCAATAATCAAATCTTCAAGCATTTCCACGTCTTCCGGATCTAC
>JAIEEW010000225.1 GCA_029067255.1 Clostridia bacterium
AAATAAGAAGCAATTCTTCTAAAATCAGCACTTTTAGAAGAATATGTTCTGAAAAATGTTTCACAAGAAACCAAAATAATGTTACACGGACAAACGCCCCAAAATGCCGTGAAACGCATGTTTTTGCTCATGTTTTCACTTACTTATAGCATCAAACAACATCTTAAAGCGAAAGAACAAAAAAGCGAGTATTGTTATACTGCGAAAATCCAAACTTTGCTCTCACTAGATAAACGCAAGCAATCTGCACACGTCCGCAAACACGTCTGTTAACAAATACAGAGTTACTTAAAACAGAATACTCAATGCAAATGCAAATCGCCGTTTTATCACATTTTACATCTCACTTCAATATTATCAAACAACGCTTCTATATTTCGCCAACAAAGCATATTTATAGCATATAACCACTGGGCATACTGACATAAACTTAGTAAATATACGCTTCCCATAAAACAAGAGATGAGCGTAATTGTAATTAGAGGGCATATCACTAACGCAAGAGTTCTTTCTTTTGGGGAAATTAAAAAATAAACGTTTATCCACTTTTCCACAAAGAGATTTGTTTGTCTGTGAACAAAAGACGCTAAATGTTCCACATGAAACAATGCTTTTTAGATCATTATGTCCAAAGGGAATTACAACAACGTGAGTTATCCACATCAAAATCGCTTTCTAGTCTTATACGCATGCTAATACAGTATAGTCAACACGCTCTCAATTAGGTTTGCGCAACAAAGCAAACAAAAGGGCTCCTATGTGTAAATACAGAAGCAAATCACTTTGCTATCTGCTAATCTATATTAGCGCATAATAATGCCGGCAACTACTACTTCTACATAATAGCATAAGACTCTTATAATTTCATAAAACGAAATGAAACAGCAATGTATTTATAATTTCCATTCAAAAACGATAGAGCGACAATACAATATGCGTATAAAAACAATATTTAATACCAATTAACCGACACAGAAGCAATAAAATTATTAACAAACTCCTATTATCGCATTAGGATCTACAATCTTTTTAGTAGTAAAATAAAGCGCAGATACGATAAATTCAATGGAATTTGACTGTTACTTGTCTGACATTTCAGTATAAATTTATCAGTTAATAAAACTTCCGAAGGGGAGATTTTTAATCAAAATCTGAGCCCGAAATAAGATAATATAAGTGTGTAGCGGTTATTTAGTTGGTATCATAAGCATCGTAGCGTTGATCCGGCGCTGCGCTTAATGTTATCAAAGAAAGTTAATTATTTACCTGCGCGCAGAGCATATTTGCTTATTATCTGTTATAAAATGTAAATATCCAAATTTCACATTAAACGTAACTCATGCAGCAAAAAACTACAGCCGGCATAATGCTTTATACCATTGATAAGTGAACTTTATCAAATCAACCACGTGAAATGACTTGTTTTCTTTCATTCTTAATGATAAGCAAGAAGCAAATATCTTTTTGCTAAGTTGTTTGCAACAGTACACTGTATTTGCATACTCTCCAAAACGTTTCATATTTTCAATTCACATTGGTCAACTGCTACCGCAAGCGTATCTTTTACTATCAACAACCTTATGCAATCTTGTTTTAAGTCAATGGGGCAGCGACACTGTGTTGTAGAATCTAGCATAGATCATTTCAATATCCTATGGGAATTATTGACTTGTTTCACATGAAACATTAGCCGTTATAATGCGAAATACTTGTTCTGTCGAGTTGTACGTAGCCGTTTATTCCCTTTGGATTCCGTCTGATCGATGATATGCCGAATATTTTTTTGCTAATGGCTGATTGGTATCGCAGCGTCGCAGTACCGTAAAACGTAGTTAATTCGACAATTTGTATCTTTTCTATACATATATACTCCTTAAGACAAGCAAACCGTTTCGTTACATTGCAAGTAGTATTTGTTTATTCCACTGTCATGCATTTTGACTACTTGTCGCTTTTATTGCCTATTGAATATTTTTTATGCCCAAATCATCAATGTATAACTATTGCTTATTACAGTAATATGATTTCCAAAGGTTAAATATTTCAAGATTTCAATGCGTATATAGCCATATATATTCTATTTATCAGATTTAGGCTTTTGATTTTTAATAAATAAGACATAAATTTTTTCGAAAACTTTGAATAAGTAATTTATTGTCGAATATATTCGCCGGAAGATTTAATATGACCGATTTTATCTGTATCTCATATCGACAACAAATCAAGTTCCTACGCCTTCGCTCCGAACATACTCCAAAATACTTGACACCGTCGCTTTTTTTATTTATACTGATATAGCATAATTTTATTTATATATAAAAAGAGAGGAACTAATAATGAAACAGACTTATCAACCTAAAAAAAGACAAAGATCTAAAGTACACGGATTCCGTGAAAGAATGCGCAGCAAGAATGGCAGAAACGTTATCAAAAGACGTCGCAATAAGGGCAGAAAGCAACTGACTGCTTAATTCGGATCATGCAGAGAAAGTACAGGCTGAAAAGCGGCAGAGTTTTCGATTATCTGCACAGAAAAGGAGTTTCTTCCGCAAACAAACGGCTTGTACTGGTTCACGCGCCTTCGAAATACCCGTTGAAAGTGGGTTTTATCGTAAGTAAAAAAGTCGGAAAAGCCGTCGTCAGGAACAAAGTTCGCAGACGACTGAGAGAAATCTTCCGCGCTTTGATACCGTTTTTGGACGAAAACCGAAATTATATAATCATTGCGCGAGCGGAAAGCGCAAATTCTACTTTCGCCCAACTGGCAAATTCTTTGGCGGCTTTACTTCAAAAGGCGGGTTTGATCGTCAAACCCTTAGACACGGAAACGGCGACGCGGCTTTCGCTGGGCGAAAGATTTTTCTCCGCAAACGGCGCTTAGCATAGAAAATCGACCGAAATACTTTTTCCATTCGAAAAATACGAAAGAGTAAATTTTTCGATTGAAACGCAAAAATCGAAAGATCGGGAAAACGGGGGAAATCGGAATTATCCGCAATTTTCTCCAAAAAATACGCGAGAATTATCCGAAAATTACGTTCTGTAAGGAGCGGGGATAAAACAATGAAAAGCGGAAATATTTTTATTCGATATTATAAACGGTTTATAAATCCCGTAATGCCGCACAGGTGCAAATACACGCCGAGTTGTTCGGCATATATGGGACAGGCTGTCAAAAAGTACGGCATTGCGCGCGGAAGCGCTATGGGCGCGTTTAGAATACTGAGATGCAATCCCTTTTCAAAAGGCGGTTTCGATCCCGTCAAAGACGATTATAAAGGAAACGCAAAATGGCTATTATGAGTTTTAATATGCTGGCGGCGGTAAGTTCCATTTGGAAACCTATCATTAGCCTGCTCGATTGGATGAATAGCGGTATCGGCAATTTCGGTTGGACGGTAGTAGTTTTCACACTCTTGCTCAGACTTTTACTTATGCCTTTCGACATTTGGCAAAAAATAAGTATGCGCAAGCAAAAAGCCAAAATGGATCTTCTCCGTCCGCAAATGGAGAAACTTCAAAAGCAATACGCAAACAAACCTGACATATTGCGCCAAAAGCAATACGAATTGCAAAAATCCGCGCATATAAATATGTTTGCTTCTTGTCTTCCTATGATTTTTACGTTAGTAATATTCGCGTTGATCTTCCAGGGATTCAGAGAATATATAATTTCAGCCAACGAAAAAATAGTAAGCGATATATACAATAACGTATACGTGCAATTTTTCATTGACAACGCGCAAACTATAACGGCGGAAACGGGAAAAGCCGTTCTTGACGAAGCGGGACAACTGGCGATAGTTCCGTCCTATTCGCTAATACAGGACGCAGGACTTGTCGAACAACTCAACGAAGCGCTTGTCGCGGGATACCAACCGCAAAGTTGGCTGTGGGTCAAAAACGTGTTTATGTCTGATACGTTTGCAAACGTCGTACCTGACTATAACAACTTTATATCCACAGGCTTTGGCGGCATAGCGGCAACCATACCTGAAGTCCCCGGTACGTCTTACAACGAACTTATGGCTCCGATAATAAGCGCCTACAACAAGACGAAATTCTTTGATATAAAGCATTGGAACGGTTATTTCGTATTGCCGTTGCTGTCAATACTGACGAGTTTCTTCTCGACGATGCTTCAACAGAAGATGCAACCTATGCAGGCTATGACGACGGGCGACGAAGCGCAGCAGAAGCAACAAAAAATGATGAACAAGATCATGACGTATATGATGCCGTTGGTACTCGGATTCTTTGCGATAGTATACAGCGCAGCATTTGCTATCTATTATTTCACAAGCAATTTGTTTATGACGATAGTAACGCTCGCGTTCAACCTTATAGTTAAAAAACAAGACGCGAAAAAAGCGGAACAGCCGCTAGTTGCAACTTACGCGACGCCGCAAAAAGCCGTTCCGAAAAATAATAAAAAGAGATAAAACGCGATTATTACACAAAAGGCGGTCATTCGCCTTTGAGGAGATATATATGAAAAGTATAGAAATTACTGCAAACAGTTACGCAGAGGCTCTCAAACAAGCCTTGGAAGAACTGGGACTCGACGAAAGTCAGGTAGAAGCGGAAAAGATCAAAGAATCGGGACTTATCCGCAAAAAAATTACCGTTAGAGTAACTCAAAAAGTCAGCGGAGCAACGCTTGTAAACGACTTTATCAACGGAATTATCGAAAGAATGAATATTCAATGTTCGGCTGCGGTAGAAGAGAAAGAAGACGCTTTTTACGTTTCGCTTACCGGCGAAGACACCGGCGTTTTGATAGGATACAGGGGAGACGTATTAGATTCCCTTCAATACCTTTCTCTCTTAGTTCTCAACAAAGATAATCCGCAAGGCAAACGTCTGGTTATCGACGGTGAAAACTACCGCGAAAAGAGAATAAGCACTCTTTCTAGACTTGCGAAAAAAATCGCTTTCAGAGTAGCCAAAAATCGTAAAGCCGAAGCGTTGGAGCCTATGAACCCGTTTGAAAGAAGAATCATTCATTCGGCGTTGCACGACGATAGATTCGTTACTACTGAAAGCCATGGCGAAGAGCCCAACAGATACGTTGTCATTACTCCCAAAAAGCCGTCTTTTGACAAAGAAAGAGGGGATAGAAGAAACCGCGGGGGACATAACAACGGCGATCGCGCTTCAAAGCCGAAATCTACCGCTCCCAGCATTGCTAATCAACAAAAGCCGCAGGAAAACCGCAACTTCAACAAAACCGGCGTAACAAGAATGAAATCTTACGGCGGAGATATGAAAAAGTTTTTCTGATCATTGATTGCAAATAATAGGCTAAATCAAAAATAAAAATATGATACATCGTCAACGTACCTATCGTGCGCTGGCGATATTTTTTATAAAGCAGTCAAATGGATATCGAAAAGAAATATATTTATTCTTCAAAAAACTCGTCGTACGTAATGCCGAAGAATTTGACCATTGCTTTAATTGCGACTATGCCGGGTTCGGTACAACCGTTTTCCCAGTCCGATATAGTGCGAGCGGAATACCCCAAAATTATTCCGAGATCTTCTTGCGTAAGTTTTCTGCTTTTTCTAAATGAACGAATGTTGTTTCTTATACTATTGTCTGCCATAATAATTATATATTAGCGATAATTCCGCAAAAGCGGTTAGTGTAGCGGAAAATTCGCGAAATATAAAAAACGATAAAAGAATAAAACTATTTTCTAGTTAGAGTATCCTGTCAACGGGTAAAACCGTCTTCGTCTTCCAGACAAGTTCTTTCCTGCTCTCACGAAGCATTGTAATTCGAGGATACCTGCAATAATTGCAAAAGTCTTTTTGAGTGATTCATCTTGATTTTATTATTTATTTCAAGTTTTCTCCGAATTCCATATTTAATTCAAATTTTACTATCCGAATAAGGTCAATCTACCAAATCGCTTAGTAATTATATTATATACTATAATATAACCGATACGCAACGAATTTGCAAAAACAGTATAAAAAATCAAACGAAAAACTTTTCGCTTACGTCGTATAAGTTATGTGGAAATCTATCAGTATTCGCGTCTTCCTGTTAAAATATCAAGATCTTCGTTAAAATAATCGGCAATCTTACACAGATTTTCCAAACCTATTTCTCTTTTGCAGCGTAAGTATCTGCTGAGAGTGGATTGTTTAAGTCCGATTTTTTTAGCAACCGACGAAATACTTTCATCTCCCATAAGTTCTTTCAATCTTTCGGCAAATTTTTGTAAATACATATTCATTATATTTCCCTTCATATAAATTTTCACACCAAAAAGTATAAAAATGTTGACATATACCAAATGGTATGGTAAAATGTAAACACAGTAGAGGTGGGCACACATAAATAAAAGAACAGCGTGGCAATATAATTGTTTGCGCTGTTCTTTTATTTATTAACATATTTTACTGATATTTTTAATACTTTATATAAAATTTATGGGATTTTTGTAAAAATCAATTTTGATAAATTAAAAAAGAGATTTTTCTGCCAAATTATAGCCTATTTTCCCAGACAAAACCTTTCGAAAATATTATTGATAATATCTTCGCTTGCGGTGTTGCCCGTAATTTCGCCCAACGAAAAGTAAGCGTCTCTTAAATCAATAAGCGTACATTCAATAGGCATAGTTTCAAACGATGAAAGCGCGTTTTTGACGCTGTCAAGAGCATTTTTTACAGACGTTGCGTGTCGCTGGTTTGTAATGATGCTTCCGCTTGTATCTACGTTTTTGTCAATAAAAGTATCTACTATACTTTTCTTTAATTCTTCTAGGCCTTGACGGTTTTTTGCGCTTACGTGAGCGCCGTCGCGATCGTCTTTTGCTTTATCGGATTTGTTGATGACCAAAATAAGCAAATTGTTTTCATCAAACTTATCTATAAGAGATTTCTCATATTCGTTCAACTCTCTTCCCGCTTCGGTAACAAACAAAATTATATCGCTACCTTTCGCCGCTTCAATACTTCTTTCCACGCCTATAGATTCCACCACGTCGTCGGTTTCTCTTATGCCGGCAGTATCAATAAGTTTGAGCATGACGCCTTCCACTTCCACGTATTCTTCAAGGCTGTCCCGCGTAGTGCCCGCTATATCCGTAACTATCGCTCTTTCTCTTCCCAAAAGCGCATTGAGCAGGGAAGACTTTCCTACGTTTGCCTGACCTATTATAGCAACGTTGATTCCTTGTTTGATATATTCTCCTATTTTTGAAGTAGAATATAGTTTTGTCAATTCGTCGACTGTGTTTTTGATACAGACGCTCGCGTTTGATTTTGCCTGTTCTTCCATTTCTTCGGGATAATCCAAACTTGCTTCGAGTTCGGATATACAGTCGAGAAGAGAATCTTGAATCTTAGCGATATTCTGCGCTATTTCCCCCTTTGCCAGTCTGTATCCTGCGTTTAGAGAAGCGATACTTTCGCCGTTGATCATATCTATTATTCCTTCGGCGTCGCTTAGCGCGATTTTACCGTTGAGAAACGCTCTTTTAGTAAACTCGCCTTTGCCTGCAGGTTCGCAGCCTTCATTTATACAAGTTTTAAGCGCTTCGTTTATAAGTCGTATTCCGCCGTGGCACTGAAATTCCACTACGTCTTCGCCAGTATAAGAATTAGGCGCTTTGAAGAAAACAGCAAGCGCGTTATCCGCAAAACTACCGCAATCCAACTTGCCGTAATACATATAATTAGGCTGAGCGTCAATAAAAGAATTGAGTTTTTTCGTAGTAAAAATACGCGAAGCAATTTCCAAAGCATTATCTCCGCTCATTCTTACAATGGCTATCGCGCCTCTGCCTATAGGGGTGGATATAGTCGCTATTGTTTTCATAATTAAATTATACCATAGCGCGTATTGCATTTGCAAATAATAAATCGCCTATGCTATAATTAGTATATAAAGTATAAAAGGTAAAATATGCTCGACAGTTATCAGAAAAATTACGACGCAATAGTTATAGGATGCGGCCACGCCGGCGTGGAAGCAAGCCTTGCTTTGGCAAGACTGGGGCATAAGACGTTATCAGTTACGCTTTCATTGGACGCTATCGCTTTTATGGCTTGTAATCCCGCGATAGGCGGAACGGCAAAAGGTCATCTCGTCAGAGAAATCGACGCTTTGGGCGGACAGATGGGAATTTCTGCCGACAACAATCTTTTGCAAATACGCATGCTGAATATGGGAAAAGGACCTGCCGTACAGTCTTTAAGGGGTCAAGCGGATAAGACTTTGTATCACCATTATATGAAAAAAATAATGGAAACTCAGGAAAATCTCGATATTTTGCAAGGCGAAGTAGCGGAAATTTTGACATCTAACGGTAAAGTCATAGGAATAAAAACCACTCTCAATCAAGATTTTTACTGCGACGCGATAGTAGTATGCACAGGCGTATATCTAAACGCTCATATAATAATAGGCGACAACGTTACAAAGACAGGTCCCAACGGCTTTTCAAGAGCAACGCGCCTTACCGACAGCCTTATTTCTTTGGGAATACCTACAAGAAGATTCAAGACGGGTACGCCGGCGAGAGTTGATAAAAACACCGTAAATTTTGACGTAATGCAAGTTCAACGCGGCGACGATGAAATATATCCTTTCTCGTTTATGACCGACGGTTACGTTCCCAACAAAGAAGTCTGTTATTTGACTTATACCACTCAAAAAACAAAAGATATAATCAAAGCGAATATAGACAGATCTCCGCTTTACAACGGCTCAATTCACAGTATAGGACCTAGATACTGTCCGTCGATAGAAGATAAAGTCATGCGTTTTGCCGACAAGGAAAGACACCAAATTTTTATCGAACCAGAAAGTTCTCTTACCAACGAAATGTACGTTCAGGGTATGAGTTCTTCTTTGCCTTTTGACGTCCAACTTGAAATGTACAAGTCTGTAATAGGTCTTGAAAAAGTAAAAATAATGAGATTCGCATACGCGATAGAATATGATTGCATAGATTCGCTTTGCCTTACTCCGTATCTGATGACAAAAAATATCAACGGCTTGTTTTTAGCGGGACAACTCAACGGAAGCAGCGGTTATGAAGAAGCGGCTGCGCAAGGACTTATAGCCGGTATAAACGCTTCTCTTTATCTAAAAAATAAAAAGCCGCTCGTATTGACGCGCGACAGTTCGTATATAGGCGTACTAATTGACGATCTTGTAACGAAGGGTACCAACGAACCTTACAGAATGATGACTGCCAGAGCGGAGCATAGACTTATTTTAAGACAGGAAAACGCAGATAAAAGACTTACTCCTATCGGAAGAGAAGTAGGTCTTGTAAACGACGAAAGATGGAACAAGTTTTGCGAAAAACAACAAAAATGTTTGCAAATAAGCGCCGCTCTTAACAAAATACTTCCGCCAAAAGAATTCAAGGAATATTTTGAAAAGATAGGAGAACCTATACCGCATAACGGACTTTCTTACAGAGATATGCTGAAAAGATCAAACGTCGATTGCGTATCTATGATAGACGCTTTTGAAGAATTAAAATACGTCGACAAAAGATGTTTTGAAGAAGTAGCGACCGATCTAAAGTATGAAGGTTATCTTAGCAAACAAAAAAATATTATAGGAGATATAAATAAACTCGAAGAAAAGATCCTTCCCGAAAATATCGACTATAATTCAATCAACGGTCTGAGAATAGAAGCAAGACAAAAACTTGACAAAATCAAACCTATCAATTTGGGACAGGCGTCTAGAATAAGCGGAGTATCTCCTGCGGATATAACGGTACTTATGGTATATCTTGCAAAAAACAAAAAATAAAATGAAAAAACTAGCGATACTTGAAAAATATCTTATTGAAAACAATTTTGACGACGTCGAAGAAAAACTAAAAAAATTCGACCTTTATTTCGACGCGTTGATAGAGTGGAACGAAAAATTCAATCTTACTGCGATAACCGATATTCAAGACGTTCAGACAAAGCATTTTATAGACAGTTTATTAGGCAATGAATTTATTAAAGATTCTCAAAAAATATGCGATATAGGTTGCGGAGCGGGTTTTCCCAGTATACCGCTTGCTATCGTAAACCCTGATATAAATTTTACTTTAATAGACAGCGTAAACAAAAAAATAGGATTCATAAACCATATAAAAGATTTGCTTTGTCTTGACAACGTCAAATCTATACATTCGAGAGCGGAAGATTTTGCAAAACAAAATTTTCAAAAATTTGACTGTTGCGTCGCCAGAGCGCTTGCTCAAATGCCGACTTTGGCAGAGTATACGTTACCTTTGCTTAAACCTCAAGGAAAACTTGTCGCATATAAAGGCGTAAATTATCAAGAAGAATTGCAAAATTCAAAAAAAATTTTTAATATCTTAAATTCCGAAATTTATTCTGTAAAAGAATTAAATCTGACGAAAGATGAAAAAAGATATATAATTATTGTCAAAAAGTTGGGAAATTGTTCAAATAAATACCCAAGAAGCGGAAATAAACCGAGAATTCAACCTATCATAGGATAAATATTTTTAGTTGCATATACAAATATTATTTGATATAATAAAGTAAATAAAAATATTTATTTTTATTTATGCTTAACTAGACTTATACGAGGATGCTTATGACCAAAGATAACAACTCAATAGATAAGACGTTGGATATAGACAGCGATAAAAAGACCTACGACGAATACGGAAATCTCAACGAAGGCGTAGAGATAATGTCCGTAACAAAAATCGTAGCCAACCCTAATCAACCGAGAAAAAAATTTGATGAAACCGCTCTTGAAGAACTCGCGGCTTCTATTAAAAACGTAGGAATTATTCAACCTATCGTAGTAAGTCCGACAGGCGACGATACGTACGTTATCGTAGCGGGCGAGAGAAGATTTAGAGCAAACAAACTTGCAGGAAACACAACTATCCCCGTAATAGTCAAGAATTATACCAGAAAACAAATCAAAGAAATCGCTTTGATAGAAAATCTTCAACGTCAAGATCTCAATCCTATCGAAGAAGCGCAAGCGTATAAGTCTTTGATAGACGAATATGATTTTACTCAAGAGCAACTCGCGCAAAGACTAGGCAAATCCAGACCTGCTATAACCAACTCCTTAAGACTTCTTAATCTTAATCCGGTAGTAATAGATATGGTAATAAGCGGAAGACTTTCGGCAGGTCATGCAAGATGTCTTTCTTCAATAAAAGACTATATAGTTCAAAATACTTACGCCATTGCCGCTTGCGATAAAAAATTGAGCGTTCATCAACTTGAAGTAATGGTAAGCAATTACCTTAATCCTAATAAAAAACAAAAGAAAGTACAGGAACAGTCGATAGAACTCAAAGATCTCGCAAATATAATGAATAGAAAATTCGGCACAAAAGTTTACGCCGTAGGTAATAATAATAAAGGAAGAATTTATATAGATTATTATTCTACCGCC
>JAIEEW010000226.1 GCA_029067255.1 Clostridia bacterium
GTCAAATATATCTTCTTACGTCAGATGCAAGAAGATAGCCGCGCCGGAGATATTCAAAGAGAGTTTTATCGACGGCGGAACTTTGGATATGAGTTTTTTCCAAACTGATATTACGGAAAAACTCGCGTATTCGTCCTATTCGCGTTTTAGCGAAGCGTTGAGAGTCGACGATATGGTCGCGTTTGAAAGAGAGTGGGACAACGCTCTTTTGGATATATTTAAGGAAAAACGCAACGATATATTTTCCGTCGCTCCGATAGCGGGATTTTATACGGCGAAAAAAATAGAAATCAAAATAGTGAGAATGATATGTATTCTTCTCAAAAACGATGTCGACAAAGACATAATAAAGGCAAGACTGAGGGAACTGTATGCGTGAAGGCAAGATAGCGGTAATCGGCGATAAGGATTTGATATTGGCTTTCAAGGCGATAAGTATGGAAGTTTTTTGCGCGGATACGAAGGAAGACGGAGAAAAACTCTTGCGTCGACTGGCAAAAAACTACTCGGTTATATTTATTACGGAAAATTTGGCTGAGCAAATGGACGGTTTGCTCGCAAAGTATAAGACCAAAGCCTATCCGGCTATCATTCCTATACCTACGTCCGCAAAAAGCAACGGGTACGGTATGCGTGGAATAAAAGCCGACGTGGAAAGGGCTATCGGCACAGATATTTTGTTTAATAAGGAAGATTGATTATGCAAGAAGTAGGAAAAGTTATCAAGGTTTCCGGACCGCTTATAGTGGCGGAAGGTATGCGGAATTGCAAGATGTTCGACGTTGTAAGAGTCAGCGATAAGAATCTTATCGGCGAAATAATCGAACTGCGCGACGACAAAGCGTCTATTCAGGTCTACGAAGAAACGAGCGGTTTGGGTACGGGTGAAAAAGTCGTATCTACAAACGCGCCTTTGAGCGTAGAACTCGGACCCGGTATTATCGAAGGTATTTACGACGGTATACAAAGACCGTTGACGAAACTTGTCGAGGCTACCGGCGATAGAATAGGCAGGGGCGTAGAAATGCCCGCTCTCGACCATAGCAAACTTTGGGACTTCCAACCGCGTAAGAAAGTAGGCGACGAAGTTGTCGGCGGCGATATTTTGGGCGTAGTACAGGAAACAAAAGTTGTCGAACACAGGATCATGGTACCTGTTGACGTCGAAGGTAAAATCAAATCCATTAAAAGCGGCGAGCATACTATAGACGACGTAATTTGCGTAATCACTACGAAAAAAGGCGACGTCAAAGTCAAAATGTATCAGAAATGGGCTGTTAGAAAAGGCAGACCGTTTAAGAGCAAAATGTATCCTGTCGCTCCGCTTGTTACGGGACAAAGATCAATCGATACGTTTTTCCCAGTCGCGAAAGGCGGCGCGGCTTGTATACCGGGACCTTTCGGAAGCGGAAAAACAGTTGTTCAGCACCAACTTGCTAAGTGGTCGGACGCGGATATAATCGTCTATGTCGGTTGCGGAGAACGCGGTAATGAAATGACCGACGTTTTGAATGAGTTCCCCGAACTCGTCGATCCGAAGACAGGCGAACCGCTTATGAAACGTACTGTGCTTATCGCCAACACGTCCGATATGCCGGTTGCGGCGCGCGAAGCGTCTATGTATACCGGAATCACGATAGCGGAATATTTCCGCGATATGGGTTATAACGTTGCTATAATGGCAGACTCATCTTCCCGTTGGGCGGAAGCGTTGAGAGAAATGTCCAGCCGTCTTGAAGAAATGCCCGGCGACGAAGGTTATCCTGCGTATCTCGCGTCAAGACTTGCGAGTTACTATGAGCGTTCGGGTATTGTTACCGCTTTGGGAAGCGAAGAAAGAACGGGATCTGTTACCGCTATCAGCGCGGTATCTCCACCGGGCGGCGACTTGTCAGAGCCGGTTACGCAGGCCACTTTGAGAATAGTCAAAGTATTCTGGGGACTTAGTTCTTCTCTTGCGTACAGACGTCATTTCCCGTCGATAGACTGGTTGCAAAGTTATTCGCTGTACGTCGACAGATTGGGGGAATGGTATGGCGCGAATTCCGATAGGAAATGGAACGATAACCGTCAGCAGGCTATGACGATATTGCAAGAAGAAGCGAATTTGGATGAAATCGTAAGACTTGTTGGCGTAGACGCATTGAGTTATGAAGATAGACTTACTATGGAAACAGCAAAGTCTATAAGAGAAGATTATCTCCAACAGGACGCGTTTGACGACGTAGATACTTACGCAAGTCTTGAAAAGCAGTTCAAGATGTTGGATTTGATACTTGAATGTTATAAATGTAGCAAAGACGCGTTGATAAAAGGCGCGGATTTTGACGATATTATCGCTATCGAAGCAAGAGAAGCGATAGGAAGAATGAAGTATATTCCCGAAAAGGAAATATCCAAATTCGACGAAATACGCAAAGCGATGGTCGAGCAACTCGATAAACTTGCCTTTGTAGATTAAGGAGACGGCGAAAATGTTGAAAGAATATAAATCTATAAGAGAAATAGTCGGACCGCTTATGCTGGTGGACGGCGTCGCAGGCG
>JAIEEW010000227.1 GCA_029067255.1 Clostridia bacterium
GTTCCCGGCTCGACTTCCTTTACTTCCAACTTCGCTCCGTTTACTACGCTCGCCGTATAACTCGCTCCGTCTAAGCCGTCTACCACCTTTATCTCTAAGTCGTACGTCCCTTTTCTCAATCGTCCTATATTCAATTCTCTTTCGCTGTACTGCAACTTCGAGCCGTCTATCTCTACGTTACCGCTCAATACGTACTCTTCAAATTCGTCCTTCGCTACTACCTGTACGTATATTCTCTTTCCTGGGTGTACTTTCTTCTGAGCGTCCGGAATATTCAGCGTTACTTTCTTCTTGCTTCCCCTTATGCCCACTATACTGCTACTGCTTCCGTCCAGTATCTCCATTCCTACCATCGCTTTGACTACTTCAAACTCCAACTTTCCGCTTGTAGGCGTATCCTTGAATACGCAATTACTTCCGTACTCGTCTTTTATCTTTACGTCCAAATAATACTTCCCTACGTACTTCGCCAATGCTTCCGAATAGGTACCGTCGTAACTTACTCCACTGTCCGCTCCGCTATACGTTACTTCGATATATTTTTTATCATAGTTATTCAACGTAAATGATATATTATCATCTCCCGCGTAACTCTTTTGTATACTGTATTTACCGTTGTCAAAAGTTGGAAAATCCATCATAAGCGGATTTATCTTAAACGATTTTGTTCTTTCCGCTCCGTCCAAATTATCTGCCCAGTAATATCCGTCTTTTAGCGTATACTTTACTGTGTAATTTCCAACCGTTGTAGGTTTTGTACTTCTTGGAGTAGTTGATCCTTCGTCGTAATACTTTATATCTACTCTATTCAAAAAATCTTGATCATATTTACTCTCTACTCCCTGCTCATCACCGGTATATTCTAATTCTATATCTTTAGGAACGGGTAATGAATCTACAGATGCTTCTTCAGCCTTTTTGAGATTTAAATGAAACGCAGGTCTAAAATAACGTTCTGAATTAACTGCGTGATTTGTACTTGCGCTTCCATCATAGTTTAACACACAACAATTAGAATAAGTGGTTTCTCCAGCCGAACGCGTCCAAGCAGCCAAAGAACTTGAATCTGAACCTTTATCATTGCCGCGTTGAGCAGTAGATGTTTTCCATAATCCGCGACAATTACGACTACTTTTTTGGCTCCACCCTGTTTCTGTCATTGACGGAAGCCAAATCTTATCATCTTTCCATGCCGTATAACTTATAGCCCTATCTGTTGTACCGCTAGGTGGAACTGTATAATCCTTACCACTAACCATATTTCCTACAGACTTATCACTGTAAGCGTCATTGTTAAAATTATTAGAATACTTGCTCCCATTTGCTTCAAAATTATTATCAATTGCTACTTCATTCTCCTGCCATTCAACCGCTGAAGGAGCATCGATAAAAGAAGTAAGCGAACCGTCCACAGCGTCCATAGTGTATATAGCAAAAGCGTTATTTGGATCTTGCGGCATCTCATCGGTTGACAACTCTGAAATCGATGTAGCATATTTTCCCCCGTTATTAAGCGCTTTTACTCTAATTAAACTTGTACCATACATATTCGATGGATAACTTCCATTACTAGTGCTAGAATAGCCATTCCATTGAGCAGTTGTAGAATAACCTTTATCAGATAATTGTTTAGAATTTGCTAGCCACAACGTTACGATAGGATCTCCCTGTCTGTTGGTAGAAAGATATGCAACGTTCCATAATAGTTCATTAATTTGGACTGTTACATCTTGTCCGTCATTATTTGTACGGAAATCATCACTATTAAGAGTATCGGCAGCGATTTCTTTGAATTCTTCATAATTTGCAGTTCCTGTCAACTTCTGATATAAGATCGATAAATTATCTCCGTTGAATACCATTTTATCCGCTCTCGTAGCGTAATTATCTAATAATAATTCTCCTATATTAGTAGTTGACGCTCCTGCGATTAACGCATTCGCTTTACGTTCAGACACAAACATATTCATTACGCTTGCCAAACACAAACATAAGATTATCAATACTGATACGACAAATATGCCTTTTATTTTTCTCTTCCGTATATTCATTTTTTACCCCATTTTGTATGCAGTCAGTAAAAGTGTACTTTTCCTGACCCTTTTCTCTTGAATTCGACATGGGGATTTTGT
>JAIEEW010000228.1 GCA_029067255.1 Clostridia bacterium
CGACAAGTACACTGGGTGGCTCGACCTACACCCGCTAAAACGAAAATCTTACCACTCTCCGCTGTCTAATACAAGCGATGAAAAAGCGGATAAATAATAGGACTAGATTCTTCGACTACGCTCAGAATGACGGGAGAGAGAACAAAGGTTGTAAACTCTACCCGTCATTTGTTATAGGTATAATATGATAGAATAAAAGAGTACTGCTATCCTACCGTCATATTGAGCGGAGCGCAAGCGTAGTCGAAATATCTAATGAAATATAGAATCCGTATTAAGTCCGACCGAAATCGAAGAGAAACGAAGATTTCGCGTTTGGTCGGCTAGGCGGGAACTCGACAGTAAGATTAGCAATTACATTTAATTAAATGTGATTGCTTCAGTAAAGGTCGAAGTGAACGCCCATTGAGCGAAGCGTAAGCGAAGTCGAAATATCTAGTTTAATAAAAATTCAATTTACAAGTCCGACTAAAAACTAAGAGAAGCGTAGGTTTTACGTTTGCTCTAGAAAAAAATTAGATTCTTCGACTACGCTCGCAATGACGGGAGAGTAACAAAAATTGTTAGTTTTCCCGTCATTAGTTTTTAGGGAAATTATTTTTTGTATTGTTTTAGATGTAAGTAATATTGATTACGCGTTGTCAAAGTTTACCGTTTTTTTACGGGTTTGTACACGGCAAGGGGTAGGGACGAGATAAAAAAGTGTGGACAAATATGTTTTTTATGTTATAATAATAATATGGAATCGCAGGTTAACGAAAATTCGCAAAACGGCGTGAACGAAATCAAAGACAAGCGGAAAGGTTACAATAAGAAACTTTCTGCTAAATTTTACAAGCGTTTTACTTTGATGACGTTTATCGTTTATTATCTCAACTGTATGGTGCGAATTATTACGCGTTGCGTGTCTTTCTACAACTCCAAAGGCATTAGCGGATTTGCTCAATGGTGGGAGTACGGTTCCGACGTTGCCAACTGGAAAGAAGTTCTTGATTGGGTATTCGACTGGTATACGATAGCGCTCGTTACGTTTTTATTACTTTACGCGATAGTCTTTTTATTTACGTTTATAAGGTTTTCGCCCAAAAACAAAAAGACGTTCAAATACTTCAAAAAAGGTTTTTTGATTGCGCGAAGACTTATAAAAATGATCAACCTTGGCTTGTCGATCACGGTCTTGATAAATTCAGCGCAGTTGCTTACGTTTGCGGATAAATTGCTGTTTATCATATCGTTGAGTTCGTTGGTTATTACGTTTATTCAACTTTGCGTTTCCGTCGCGACTTGGATAATAAGCAGAAGGTTCAGCAAAAACAATACGAGTATAAAGGCGTATATGGGTAAAATGGGCAACGTAGTGAGCAATTACGTTGCAACGACAAGGGTTCGTCCGGACGAAATGTCAAGATCTGGGGATAAAGTATCTTTGGGAGAAAAACTCGGATCGATGAGAAGTAGATTTCTGCATACGGTCGAAGCGTTGACGTTTTCGGAAGACGAAGCGAGAGAAAGCGACAGGCAATATTCCGGAGAATTACTATCGCCTGCGTTGACGAATACCGATAGATTTGAAAACGATTACGTTGAAACGCAGACGGAGCAGGAGCAAGAGAATGCGGCTAAGACGACTTCTACTAAGAGAAGACACGCTTCAAGATTGAAATCTAAAACCGAAAAGACAAAAGACAGTAAGAGCAGGACGAAAATAAAAGACAGAAGCGCGCGTTCGGAAGAAACGTCGGAAGGAAGCGTTAAGAGAAAACGCTCGGTAAAAAAGCAGACTGATAGCAAAAAAGACAAGGCGGCAAAAAAATCCAAAAGTTCGAAAGACGACGTAAAAGTAGAAAAACAGGATAAGGAATAAAATTATGCAACTTCATAAAAGCGGAGAAGATTATCTCGAAGCGATACTTTTCATAGAAAGACAAAAAGGGCGCGTAAAGTCCGTGGATATTGCAAAATATCTCGGCGTGTCAAAACCCAGCGTAAATAAAGCGCTTACTATTCTTCAAGAAATGGGATACGTAAACAAACCCATTTACGGAGAAGTTACTATTACTCAGGAAGGAAGAAGCAAAGCGGAAATTGTGGCGAGAAAGCACGTCGCTTTGACTCAACTGCTTACCGAAGTGCTGGGCGTAAGTCCGGACGTCGCGGAAAAAGACGCTTGTAAAATAGAACACGATATTAGCGAAGAAACTACTGTAAAACTTATAGAATATCTTAAAAAGGCGGAGGCAAAAAAATGAAAAATTTATTGTTGATTGCTGCAAAGGGTTATCAAAAAGTAAATATCGGCGATTTGAAATTTTATCTTATAGCGGGAATTTTGGTTGTCGCGCTGATTGTAATTTTGTCTGTGTTCAGCAAGTCAAAACGATTTAAGGCTCACAAGAGAAAAAAGAGTTTGGAAAATAAAGAAGTTTACGTTACTCCCAATATTATCAAGGTCGGCAAGTCTGATATTATTAAAGAGATGTCAGGCGCGGTAGAAAATTCAAGAGAAAGCGAAATCGTAGAGAAAGAAACTCAAAACGTTTGACAGCGGACGCTTTTATCAATATAATGGTAACAACACACATTTTGGGAGGTTGAGATATGGACGAGAAAGTCGTATCTACTGCCGAAGAGGAGCAGATAACAGCCCAAGTGGAAGAAGTAGTTGAAAACCCACAAATCCGAAATGACAAAAAAACAAAGTTTCGGACATTCGCAAAAAAACTTTCCAAGAGATGGTTCATAGACGCCTTTACGGGTATGGCGCAAGGACTGTTCGTTACGCTTATTGCCGGCACGATTTTTACGACTTTGGGGCAATACGTTTTCACGGAAAAAAATGCAATAGGAAGATTACTGGTCTTAGCGGGAAGACTTGCGTCTATGCTTATGGGCGCGGGGATCGGCGCAGGAATAGCGCACCGTCTGAAAATGCCGCCTTTGGTAGTATTTTCGTCGATCGTCGCCGGATTTATAGGCGCGTGGGCGAACGTATTCATCAAAGCGGGCGCCGGCCCAAACGTTGCGATTACTCTCGTGCAAGGACACGTAAAACA
>JAIEEW010000229.1 GCA_029067255.1 Clostridia bacterium
TGGGTATACGATACCTTCGACAGAACCTGCTTTTGGCGTTGTGAAAACTTCTTCGCTGGGTATGTTGGGATTGAATTCCACGCCTTGCAAGGTCTTTTCGCTTCCGGCGAGAAAGTTTGCGTTTTCAAGCAGTTCGACTTTTAGGTCGGTTCCGTTGGACGAAGAGTATTCAAGATATTTCAATCCGAGCGAGTTGAGATAATCGCATTTTGCGTGTACGTCGGCGTTGTGCTTGTTCCAGTTTTCAATAGGGGTACTTTCCGCGCGGGAAGTATAAAGTATCGCTTGCCAAAGTTTTTCTACGGCTGCCGAAGCGCGCTCGTTGGGGAAGACTTTTTTAGCCCACGCTACGCTCGGTACGGCTGCGATACACCATTGATATTTGTTGTCCATAGCGTCTATATAAGGCTTTCGAATAGGATACTTTGCTATTTTCGCTTGGGATATCTTGTCTTGTCTTGCGTACTTCAAACCGTCTGGATCGTCTGAATCGAGATATATTCTGGCGGGCAAAATTTCCGATTGATATTTCATCTTTTCGACCTGCCAGTCCTTAATCTCGTTCATCGCCGCTTGGCTCATATATTTAGAATCAAGTACAGTAAGCGGATTGTGTTGCCATTCGACAACTACTTCTTTTGCGCCGAGAGCGTAACACTCTTTGACAAGCGTTTCCACAAATTCAGGTTGATCGAGTGAAGCGGTTATCCATACTTCCTGACCTTTCTGAACGTTTACTCCTTTTTGCGCTATCAGTCTTGCGTATTCTTTTAGAGTGTTTTTCTTCATAGACACCTCGCGTATTTATATATACAGTATATTATACTATCTTGACAAAACGCTGTCAATTCAAACGTGTTCAACTACATATTTTGGAAATAGCGGCAAGCATAAATTAAATTTGTTGGCATACAATACCTAATGAGGAAATTATGTGGCAGAGTACTATTTTAATAAGTAAGCAATTCAACAAAGAAGACGTATTGAAAAAAGGTTTGGAAAGAATAGAAGGTTTGTATTTTGCGGAAGGCGAAGAAGACGGGTATATGTCCTACGACGTTGCGTCGAAGGAATACGACAAGGACGGCTGTCAAACTGCCGTCAGGGAATTGATAGCGGATATTATACTCAACAACGTGAAGTTGCAGTTTATTCTGTCGTCGCTAGGTAAAAGAGCGATAGACACGTCGCTTTGCACGCTCATATCTTCCATGTTGTACTATGAAAATAAAAAGGAAGAAGAGTTTGTAAGAAAGCAGATAGCCGCTCTTAAAAACTATTGCGTTGACGGAATCGTCAATTTCAGACTTCGCGATCTTGTCAACGAGTGGAAGGAACTGGGAAGTATCATATTAAATACTATCGGCAAAGGCTTTGGCGAAAAAGAGATATATTCTCTCGCGCTTTATATGTTGGGGGAAAGAAAAGACACAAGTCTTTTTATCGCGGACAGCAGGGAAATCCTTATTACCAACGTAACGCAAGGCGGACTTGTCAAAGTGCCGGAGATATACGGGGATAAAATCCACAATATTATCAACGCTATTGTCAAGTACGGGGCGAGCGAAGTCGTAATAGAGAGAGGTAATGCGGACAAAGAACTTCTCAATGCGCTTCGTAACATTGTCGACGTAAAAATTTTATGACAACTATTTATTGTATTGAATTATAGCGATATGCGGATAAAAAACGCAAGATATTGCGTTTTTTGGTTTTATGCGGCAAAGACGGCGGGAAAAATTCTCGCTTTTTTGTGTTGACAAGAAAAAAAGTCGGTATTATAATATGAATACAATTTAATTGAAACGCGAGCAATCGCGTGCCTAAGGACATGTGATAGGTAGGAAATCGCCACAGAGAGTATCTGGCGCTGAGAAAGATACGCGAGGATATTTATCGTACCGCCGACAGGAAAAACACGTCAGCCGAACGAATCGGCAAAACAAAGCGACGGCAGCAATGCCGTAATTAAGGTGGAACCGCGAGTAATCGTCCTTAAAGTCTATGACTTCAAGGACGTATTTTTTTGGAGTAAAAAAGTTAAATATATTAAGATGAGGTGAATTGTATGAAAGTTACGCTGAAAGACGGAAGCGTCAGAGAGTTTAACGAGGGGATGAGCGTCTATGAAATAGCCAAAGAGATTTCCGAAGGTTTGGCAAGAGCGACGGTAGGCGCAAAATTGAACGGAAAGGTCGTCGAAACGAGAACGGTAGTAAACGAAGACTGTAAGTTGGAATTGCTTACGTTTGCCGACGACGAAGGAAAACTTATTTACAGACATACCGCGTCGCATATTCTTGCGCAGGCGGTTAAAAACATCTTTCCTACGGTAAGACTGGCTATCGGACCGGCTATTGCCAACGGATTTTATTATGATTTTGATTTCAAGACGCCTATATCAACAGACGAATTCAACAAGATAGAGCAGGAGATGAAAAATATCATCAAGGCTAACTATCCCATTACAAGATTCGTTTTGTCCAAAGACGAGGCTATCAAACTTATGTCGGGTTACGGCGAAGATTATAAGGTAGAACTTATAAACGATCTTCCCGAAGGCGAAGAAATATCATTCTATAAGCAGGGAGACTTCGTGGATCTGTGCGCGGGACCGCATTTACCGTTTACAGGTATGGTCAAAGCGTTCAAGTTGACAAGTCTTACCGGCGCGTATTGGCGCGGTAACGAAAAAAACAAAATGCTTTCGAGAATATACGGAACCGCTTTCGATAAGAAATCCGAACTTCAAGAGTATCTTCTCGCGGTAGAAGAAGCCAAAAAGAGAGATCATAACAAACTCGGTAGAGAGATGGGAATATTTATGACCGACGAAAACATCGGTCAAGGCTTGCCATTGCTTATGCCCAAAGGCGCAAAACTCTTCCAAATACTTCAAAGGTTTGTCGAAGACGAAGAAGAGAGAAGGGGATACGTGCTTACAAAAACCCCGTATATGGCAAAATCCAACTTGTACAAAATATCCGGACACTGGGATCACTACCTTGACGGTATGTTCGTGATCGGCGACGAGAAAAAGGACGACGAAGTATTTGCGTTGCGTCCTATGACTTGTCCGTTCCAGTATACTATTTATAACAACGGATTGAAGTCTTACAGAGATTTGCCTATTAGATACGGCGAAACTTCCACGCTTTTCAGAAACGAAGCGTCGGGCGAAATGCACGGACTTATCAGAGTGAGACAGTTTACGCTGTCGGAAGGTCATATTGTTTGCACGCCGGAACAACTCGAAAGCGAGTTCAAAGGAGTAGTGGATCTTATCAAATATATGCTTAAATGTACAGGGTTGGAAAACGACGTAACGTACAGATTCAGCAAATGGGATCCCGAAGATACCGAAAAGTATATCAACGAGCCGGAAATTTGGGAAATGGCAGAAGATACGATGAGAAAGATTCTCGACCATATCGGACTGGATTACGTTGAAGCAAAAGGCGAAGCGGCGTTCTACGGACCTAAACTTGATATACAGATCAAAAACGTACACGGTAAAGAAGACACTATAATTACAGTACAGGTCGATATGTTCCTTGCGGAGAATTTCGATATGTCGTACATCGACGAAAACGGAGAGAAGAAAAGACCGTATATCATCCATAGATCTTCTATCGGATGTTATGAAAGAACAATGGCTTTGATGATAGAGAAGTTTGCGGGCGCGTTCCCAGTATGGGCTAGCCCAGTGCAGGTCAAAGTTATCAGTTTGACCGACCGTACCGTCGACGAGTGTAATAAAATCAACGAGAAACTCAGAGCGATGGGTATAAGAGCGGAAGTTGACGCGCGTAGCGAAACGGTAGGATACAAGATAAGATCCGCGCAGTTGGAAAAAGTTCCGTATATGCTTATAATCGGCGATAAGGAAGTCGAGAAAGGCGTCGTTGCAGTAAGGCGCAGGGGCGGAGTTGTGATGGGCGAAATGTCTTTTGCGCAATTTGCGGAAAAAGTGCTTGACGACGTCGCGACAAAAAGACTGGACTAGTCGTATATTAAAAAGATTTCAAAGTTAAAAGTTGTCGTCTTATATAAGGCGGCGACTTTTTTATATGAAAAGATTGATAATAATTTGACAAATTCTATCAGGAACGCAAAAGTTTTCGTTATTTAGACAAGTAAAAATTCTGTTAAAAACGCCAGAAAAGTTACGCTTTTTACTTTTGCGTCTTGAAAATATATATATTTTGTGCTAAAATTAAACAAATTTTAACGGACGGTAGATTATGAAGAAAATTACTATCAGATTAC
>JAIEEW010000023.1 GCA_029067255.1 Clostridia bacterium
TTTCTTCTATAATATAGTATATATCTATTATATGCAAATTGTCTACCTTTTTTTTGTAAGTATAATTATTAAGAAGTCTGGATTGCTCGGGAATTTCATTCCACATTTGAATACAGGCTAACGAAATCTGCTCTTCTATCTGCGCGTCGTTCAACTCGATTTCCACGCTTTGCGTTTCGTAATAAGTCCTTGTAACCGCCTTGATAGGAATTACGCTCCCAAATACTTTTTCTTCTTCCACTACTTGATACTGTCCGTATTCGGGAAGTTTGCTTTTGCCGATAAGTTTTCCAAACAAATAAATATCAGTACTCTTACAACTCTCTCCCGTGCGTCTGGTTTCCACCGCTTTGTCCGACAGTGTGATTCTCTTCACGTACGCTGTTTCCGCGTACACCAGTCCGTCGGCCGGCACGGTAAGTCTTTCGTTTTCTTCGGTATCGGGAGCGGTATCAATATATCCGTCGATAAGAATATCGCCCTTTTTCACTATGTCGCCCGCTTTTACCAACGCCGTACCCGAATATACAAGAATTCTCTTAATTATACAATCTCTGTCCGCGACTATTTTCGAGTACTGCTCTTCTTCGTCAATAACGTGAACTTCTTTGATCCGGATCGAAAGTTTACCGCCGTCAAAATAGCAGTTTGCAAAACCTACTTCTTCTATTTCCCCGCTGATCTGCTCAGACAGCGATTTTGTGTTTATCTTGCTTTTAAGCATATATGGGCGTATGGAATTTGCGGTGAGAATATCGTTCACTCGCGAAATTACGGCAGCGTTATCGCAGTCTATCTCCACCTTAAAACATAGCCTGCCCGCCATAAACAAAGACGCGATTACAATCGCCGCCGTAACGGCGAGCGACATATATCTCAATATCATACGCTTTGCCAGATGACTGCCGCCCCTGCTTTCAACCGTATATTCTACACCCGTACTCTTTATTACGTCTATACTCTTGCTTAGATATTTGTCTTCAACGCAAAATCGAAGGACGTCTCCGTCCGTTCTGATTTTTCTAAGCGGAATATCTTTTTCCAAAAACTTATTTATCAATCTTTGAGAATTTCTCGCTTCGCAACTTACAACGCTGTAAACTTTCATTTTATTCCACTCCGTCCAAACTCAAATTTGTTATTTTACCTTTTATGACAAGTTCTTCTTTTTGCGAACTCGCGATATTCATTCCATCTCCTTCAATATCGATTTTTCCCTTTTTCAATCTGACGGATATTCGACCGCTTTCAAAACTCAATACCCCCTTATGTCCTTCTATTACTACGTAACCTTTACCCAAAGTAACCGAGTAACAATTCATCGCGCCGTCCAAATTGCTCTTTATTTTTTCGCTTATTTCTTTACCGTAACTCATACTCTCATACTCCTTTACGATAATATATGCTGCGCAAATCGCTTATATTATCAGTTGCTATATCCCAAAATTGATTACAATAATAAAAAAGAGAGAGTATGAATCTCTCTCTTCGTCTATCGCGTATTGTAGTATGATTTACTCGATAATATCGGTAATGTCTGTGAAATCCATATTATCCAACGGGTCTTCCGGCGGTATCGGCGCGCCTATATCTTCTATGCTCTGCATATCGTCGCCGTTAGATGCGGATTCGTCTCTGGTCTGAGCGGAATGTATACCGAATCTAGCGGGTATCGTGGGTTTGAATCTCATCTTGCTCTTATCCCACTCAAAATACAGATCGCAGACAGAACCGTTTCTGTGTTTGGCGATCATAAGGCATATCGGCGCGTTTCCGCCGCTCGCTTCGAAATCTCCTTCCGTAAGAAACGCGACGATATCCGCGTCCTGCTCTATCGCTCCCGACTCTCTAAGGTCGGACAACTTAGGCGTTTTGTCGTCTCTGGTTTCGATACTTCGCGACATCTGCGAAAGAATTATTACCGGCACTTTGAGTTCCTTTGCCAACAATTTTATAAAACGGGATATATCGCTGACCTGCTCCAACTTGCTTTTTCTGCTGTCGCTAGGCGAGATAAGTTGCAGATAGTCGATTACGACAAGGTCAAGTCTTCCTTTCTGCGCTTTGAGTCTTCTGCACTTAGACATTATCTGCTCGGTTGTAATCATAGCAGAATCGTCTATGTAAACGTTACTGTTTTTCAACACTTCCTGCGCTATCCATATTTTGTCAAGTCCGTCTTTGTTTTCCAGTCCCTTTTGCAAATCTCTCGAATCTATGCCTGCTATATTAGACATCATTCTAAGCACGAGTTCCATAGCCGACATTTCAAGGTTGAATACAGCGACTACTTCTTCGCTGTCCTTTTTCGACGCTATATTAGATACCATATTCATTACAAACGAAGTTTTTCCGCAACCCGGTCTTGCCGCGAGAACTATCATTTGCCCCGGCATGAATCCGTTGGTGGCTTCGTCGAGATTTCTGAATCCTACTTTGAGTCCGCCCTGACTTCCGTTGTCGCTGTAAGCCTTTTCGATACGTTCCATTACGTCGACCGTAGTGTTTGAGATATGCATAAGCGAAGAAGAATCTTTTTGTTCAGATATATTGTATATCAAAGACTCCGCTACGGCGAGAACTTTTTCCGCGTCTTCTTCCTTATAAGAAGTGGAAATTATATCCCCGCACTCTTTGATTATCTTTCTTCTCAAAGAGTTCATCTTAAGGATTTTGACGTAATAATCTATATTCGCCGTCGAAGGTATACTGTCTATCAATTCGTCGAGCGTGGTTACGCCGCCTATCTCCTGCAACTTGCCTTCTCTGTCAAGACTGCTTGCAAGCATTACTATATCGATAGGCTTATTCTGATTTGTCAACAACTTTATCTGACGGAAAATAGTCTTGTAGATACTCGCGTAAAAATCGCTTTCGTCTATATCGCAGACTATGCGCACCGCCACGTCGTTGTCGCTTATTATTGCGCCAAGTACCGCCTGCTCCGCTTCGAGCGAACAGGGAATATTTCTTATAGGCGCGTTTTCTTTCTTATCCTGAGGCATAATTTTCTCCAAACGTATTTATATAATTTTAATATAAATCCGTCTTCTTAGTCAAGGCTTTGGACGTCATCTGCCGTCCTTACGTCAATTTTCCATACTTATGAGTTCGGCAAGAGTATCGTCGAATATTTTCATAGCCTGTTTATACGGGGTTTCGCTTGTAAGATCCACGCCGGCAAGTTTGAGTATTTCCACAGGCGGCATACTTCCGCCCGCTTTGAGAAATTTTTTATAATCTTCCACCGCGCGCGCGCCTTTTTCAAGTATATTGTCCGCTATACATATAGCGCTGATAAGACCCGTAGCGTATTTATAGACGTAGAACGCGTTATAGAAGTGCGGAATTCTCGCCCATTCATATCTTATAAGATCGTCGTTGACTACGCCCGCCGTCTTATAGTACTTTTCGTTGAGTTTGTAATAGATATCCGACAAAGACTGCGCGTTGAGCGGTTTACCTTCTTCCGCGTACTTATGCGCCGTATATTCGAATTCGGCAAACTGAGTCTGTCTGAACACTGTAGTTCTGAACATATCCAACAGATAAGAAAGCAAATACTTTCTCTCTTCGCCTTTTGAGTCGCGGAGCATATATCTGAGCAAAAGCGTTTCGTTTACGGTGGACGCTACTTCGGCTACGAAAATTTTATACTCTGCTTTCGCGTACGGCTGATTTTTATTTGAGTAATAACTGTGCATCGCATGTCCCAACTCGTGCGCTATTGTAAAAATATCGTGCGTTGTCTTTTGATAATTGAGCAAAACGTAAGGATGAACGCCATAGCACCCCCAACTGTACGCCCCGCTTCTCTTGCCTTTATTTTCATGCGCGTCTATCCAACCGCCGCTAAACGCTTCGTCAAGCAATTTCGCGTACTCTTCGCCAAGCGGCGCCAAAGCCTTCTTGACTATTTTACAAGCGTCTTCGTATTCCACGCCCTTGCTTGCGTTTTGCACTATAGGAACGTGAAGATCGTACATGCGCAAAGATTTATAGCCTAGTTGTCTTTTTCTGTATCTCAAATATTTATGAAGACTGCCAAGCGAAGCGTCGATACATTTAACAAGCCTTTCGTATACGCTTACGGGGACGTCTTCCCCGCTGGTCGCCCTGTCAAGGCAGTTTTCGTATTTTCTTGCCTGAGAGTAAAACAGATTCTTTTTTACGTTTCCCGCATACAAAGCGGCAATAGTATTTATCATATCTCTGTACGCGCCAAACATACTTTCAAACGCCTTTTTCCTGTCGTTTCTCGATGGAGATTGCAACATAAGTCCGTAAAGTCCGTGCGAGAGTTCTACTTTCTCTCCGTCGCTGTTTTTGAATGGCTTGAACGTTATATCGAGATTGTCGAACATGCCGAACGCTTCTTGAAATATACCGCTGAAAAGTCCCGTTTTCGCAAGTATAACTTCTTCCTGCGTGGAAAGCGTATGCTCTTTGTTTTTCGCCATAAGAATCAAAGAATACGAATAATCGGAAAAATCCTTACTGTTTGCAAGATCGAGCAAAAACTCCTTGCTGTTAGCCGAAAGTTGCGGTTGAATATACGCCGACTTCTGTGATAGGTCGACTAAAAGATTGTTTACTCTCTCAACCATTGCCAAATACTTTTCTTGAGAACAATCTTCGTCCTTTCGCATTTTCGCGTAGACGTAAAGCCTTTCGAGTTTTTGATTGAGATCGTCGTCGAATCTCAGACATTCAAGTATGCTCTCCGCTCTGTCGAGTTTTCCGTCATACTTGCCTATTTCTTCGCCGAGACTTTTTGTCTGTTCGAAAAGAACTTCCCATTCTTCGTCTGACGGGACGATATCTTCCAATCTCCATTTATATTTGTCTTCGATTTCGCTACGGTTTCTAACTTTCATACCGGCCTCCCGCTTTTATCTAAAAATAATTATACACCATACAATAAAAAAAGACACCCTAAAAGAGCGTCTTTTTTATTGTTTTTATCAAGATATTATTCAGGCAATTTGAGATCGCCGGGTTTTATCCAGTTGATTTTTCTGAACAGAAGACAGAATAACCAACTCAAAAGCGCGGGCAAAACTATCATAAGCAAAATCACGCCTATTACCATAAGCCATATTTTTCCGCCCTGAGCCTTTGTCGTAGTAATAATATCTATTATACCTACGAATCCGCAAGTAC
>JAIEEW010000230.1 GCA_029067255.1 Clostridia bacterium
GAGTTGAAAGGCATAAGTAAAGGCGGCGCGCTTTGGCTAGGGTCTATGTATGAGATGAAAAATCTCGATATGGGAGCAATGCTTGACGAATATGCGAGCAACTCGACGATAAGAGCGCAAATCGAGAAAATGCTCAACGAATACGGATTTACCTTGGAATATTATAAAGTTGTTGATGGAGTGGAGTATACTTGCATAGAAGATATAGACGTTTCGGCAATGGTCGACGAGATGCTTGAAAAAGAAGACGTTTGCAAACTTTTCTTTCCGCAAAACGATATTTCGCTCAAAGACGCGGTCGAAAAAGACTTGCCTGGCAATTACATTATAGTTATCCAACTCAACGTTCCGTCGGCTTCCGACGAAGCGATGAGCGCGTTGAAGGGTATAGACAAAATTTTTGCAGATTACGAGTCGTCGATAGGCGGTAGTTCCAAAATAATTTCCGACCTTTTCGACAGCACTATAAACGAAATGTGGAAATACATTATTATAGCGGTGCTCGTAATGTTCGTCATACTTCTTTTGACTACAGATAATCTAGTCGAGCCGTTTATCCTTATGCTTACGCTGGGAATCGCCGTACTTATCAATATGGGTACGAATATTATTTTCGGTTCGGTATCTGTCATCACGTTCTCGGCGGCTTCCGTGCTACAACTGGGACTGTCAATGGACTACGCGATATTCCTTATACATTCATTCAAGGAAGAGCGAAAACACGCTTTGACCGATGATCAAGCGATGCGTATCGCTATCCCGAAAGCCTTTTCGACAATAACGGCGTCGTCGCTTACAACGGTAGGCGGTTCGCTAGCGTTGCTGTTTATGAGATTTGAGATAGGCGTAGACTTAGGACTTGTACTCGCAAAAGGCGTATTCCTTTCGTTGTTGACGATAATCATAGTCTTGCCGTGTCTGATACTCATGACGAGAAAATGGCAGGAAAAGACGACGCACGCCGTAGTTATTCCCAAACTTAATAGAGTAGCGAGTTTTTCCGTAAAACACAGAAAGGTATTTGCGATAATTTTCGCAGTACTCTTCATACCTGTAATAATACTTCAATCGAAAGTGCAACTCAATTACGTCAAATTCAGCGACACGAATAAAACTCCTACGCAAATAGATACGATAGTGGAGAGTATGTCCAACGCTGTAATTGTGGCTTTGCCTATATCTTACGCGGACAGCGAACAGCAGAAAGACAATATCAAAAACCATACTTTGAGAAATGAAAATCTTGAATTTATCGAAGAAGTTAAAAACGAATCCACGGACAACGTTATGGGAGTGTTGGGAATCTATTCAATAGTCCCTGAAGAGTACTATTCGTTGATAGAATTTATGTGTTCGCTTATGAACAATAAATTGATAGCGTCGCAGTTGCCGGACGAAGCAGCGACGTTGAAAGGTTTGGCGGGAGATAATCACGCGCTGTATTTCATAATGGTGGAAGATGAAGCGGAGAGCGAGAAGACGTCGCAGACTCTTGCCAACATAAAGACGTCTATAAACAAACATTTCGGCGACGATTTCTATTTGACCGGTATGGCGCAAGCGAAGTCCGACCTTGCAGAGATAACGCCTAGGGATTTTAACGTGATAACGATCGTGTCGGTATTGATAATATTCCTGATATTACTCTTGACGATACGCTCATTGAAGATGTCGCTGTTGATAATAATAGTAATAGAATTCGGTATATTCGTCAATTTGTCTATAAACGCTTTGACAGGCGCGCCGATAAACTTTATGGGCTATATAATAATTTCGTCCATTCAACTTGGCGCAACGGTCGACTACGCTATACTGTTCTCCGTCAAATACAAGAACTATATCAAGTTTATGCCGGCGAGAGAATCGGCTTACAGAGCGTTGAGCGAGTGCGCGCTGTCAGTGCTTACGTCCGTATCGATAATGGCGGGTTGCTGTCTGTCGGTAGGTCTTGTAACGTCCAACCTTATCGCTCGCGAAATAACCGTGTTGATAGCAAGGGGCAGTATAATAAGCGGAATTTTGGTATTGTTCGTCCTGCCTAGCGTAATGATACTTGCGACGGGTAGGGTGGCAAAACTCACAAGAGTGGGTAAGAAAGCTGCAAAAGTTATTAAGAAAGATTTGAATACGGCAGAGAAAGAGAAAATACAAAATTAGTTCGGATGAACATAAATAATTATTTTAATTATATGCCAAATATTTTTTGATTTCGATTAATGTATGTGTTATAATTATTTCATCACATTATAAGTATGACATATATGACTAATACATCTTCTATCAAATTAAAAATTTTAATAGCATTATTTGCATTAATACTAATTTCTTTTGCATTAACATCACCATTTGTTGCGAATGCCGATTTTGAATTTATTGAACAATATAAATATGAAGATATTTCGGATTATTTTAGTGAAGATTATATTAAAATTATTGAAAAG
>JAIEEW010000231.1 GCA_029067255.1 Clostridia bacterium
ATATTTTACTATAAATTGTAAAGGTCGTAACAAAATTATGATTAAAAAGTTTAAGTTGCCGAGCGGAATACAGGATCATTTGCCTGTCGACTGTTATTCCAGAAGAATAGTCGAAGGGAAGTTGATAGACTGTTTCAAGTATTACGGTTTCAATGAGATAGAAACTCCTGTTTTGGAGAGATACGAACTTTTCGACAGCGGCGTGGGAAGAGTGGAACTGAACAAACTTTTCAAGGTTACCGACGTTGACGGAGATCTGCTCATACTTCGTCCCGACATCACTATGCCGATTTCCCGTATTGTATGTACGAAACTTTCTGAAGGCAGTCATAAACTCTGTTATCTAGGCAAGTCTTTCAGCGCTTTGGAAAACGAAGGCAAGTTGAGAGAATTTACTCAAGCGGGCGTGGAGATAATGGGCGCGCAAGGCGAAAGCGTGGATATAGAAATAGTAATGCTTGCGATTAAAAGCCTGATAGCGGTAGGACTTGAAGATTTTCAGATAGAGATAGGACACGTCGGATTTTTCAAGGGACTTTTGGACGCTTTTAAAGTATGCGAAGAAGACAGGGACGTTTTGATAAACTCGATAGAATCCAAAAACGGTATCAAACTTTATAATCTTTCTCGCGAGCCGGACAAACTCCTTCCGGATACGCTTTCACGTCTGCCTATGCTTTTCGGCGGGGTGGAAGTTTTGGACGACGCAGAAAAGATGTGTCGCAACGCCGAGATGAAAAAAGCCGTTGCAGATCTCAAAGCGGTGTACGAAGGCGTGAAAAGATTGGGGTACGAAAAGTATATTTGTTTCGATATGAGCAGCGTCGGAAAGATGAAGTACTATTCGGGTATGGTCATAAGGGGAATAAACAAAAATCTTGGCAGACCCATTCTTTCGGGCGGTAGATACGACAGCCTATGCGACGCTTTCGGTAAGCATATTCCAGCGGTGGGATTCGCGATAGGAGTAGGGTATCTCGTAAGAGCGTTGGACAATCAAAATAAGTTGAGAAAAATGCCCGAGGTTGACGTTATTGTCGGTTACGATCCCGAATTTATGAACATAGCGGAAAATAAGGTAAACGATTTGAGAAAGAGCGGTATCAACGCGATATGTTCGTTTGCCACTGATAAAAAACGACTGAAAGAAAGTAAAATTGCGGTCGGAGCAAAGAGTGCGATATTTGTCGGCAAAGACGGCGAAAAGGAGATTTGAGTATGAGCGAAAAAATCAAGTTTGCTTTGGCGAAAGGACGCCTTGCCGAAAAATCGGTGGATATTCTTGAAAAGTGCGGGATAGATTGCAGATGTATTTTAGAGCCGTCGAGAAAACTGGTAATGACCGACGTCAGCGGTAAGTATGAATTTATTTTCGTAAAGCCGAGCGACGTGCCTATTTACGTTGAACACGGCGTCGCAGATATAGGCGTAGTAGGCAAAGATACTTTGCTTGAAGAAGGCAGAGACGTGTACGAACTTATCGATCTCGGATTTGCAAAATGCAGACTGTGTCTTGCTGGATACAAAGATACGGATTTGACGAATTACAGAAATTCGCTCAAAGTCGCGACAAAATACGTCAACGTTGCAAAAGATTATTTTGACGGCAAAGGACAGAACGTTGAAATCATACCGTTGCACGGTTCAATAGAACTTGGACCTATAATCGGATTGAGCGATATAATACTGGATATAGTTGAAAGCGGCAAGACGTTGCAGGAAAACGATCTTTGCGTGTTGGAAGAAATCGTAAAATGTTCAGCAAGACTTATCGTAAACAAAGTCAGCCTGAAAACAAAAGCGGAAGAGATCAAGCCGCTTGTCAATAAGATAGACGAAATTATCAAAACGCAGAATTAAATTTTTAACAAAGAAAAGGAAATAATATGTCGGTACCTATATTAAAATACGGAAAAGACGATATGAGCAGAGTTTTCGGCAGAACTCAACTTGACAATAGCGAGTATATTTCTACCGTAAACTCGATAATCGAAGACGTAAGAACGCGTAAGGACGAAGCGCTTTTCGAATACGCTTTGAAATTCGACAGACAGCAGATAGATAAAGAGAGCATACTTGTAAGCGAAAGAGAGATTTCAGACGCTTATTCAAAAGTAGACAAGTCGTTGATAGAAAGCATACGCAGAGCCAAAGCGAGCATACTCGATTATCATTCTCGCCAGAAGGATAAATTCTCCAACGAATTCTTCAAATCGGGAGCAAACGGCAAGAGTACGCTGGGATGGATATACCGTCCTTTGGCAAGAGTGGGACTATACGTTCCCGGCGGTAAGGCGAGTTATCCGTCGACAGTTCTTATGACCGCGTTGCCAGCAATAGCGGCTGGAGTAGGCGAAGTGATAGTTGCTACGCCGAATATAAATAATCCTGCTATTTTGGTTGCGTGCAACGAGTGCGGAATAAAAAGATTTATAAGATAGGCGGGGCGCAGGCGGTCGCTGCGATGGCTTACGGTACGCAGTCCGTGCCTAGAGTGGATTTGATAGCGGGGCCCGGAAACGTGTTTGTAACGTTGGCTAAAAAGCAGGTGTTTGGACACGTCGCTATAGACATGATAGCGGGGCCGAGTGAAATACTCGTTATAGCAGACGAAAGCGCGGACGCGAAACTTCTTGCAAGCGATTTGCTTTCGCAAGCGGAACACGACGAGCAAGCCGCAAGTATTCTCGTAACGACGAGCGAAGAATTAGCGTTAAAAGTTCGCTCGGAACTGGACAGACAAACCGCCTTACTTGAAAGAAAGGATATAATCGCGAAATCGTTGGAAACCAACGGCGCGATAATAATAGCGAAAGATATGGACGAAGCGATAATGATAGCCGACGAAGTAGCGCCCGAGCATTTGGAAGTTTGTACAAAAAACGCCGGCGAAGTGGCAATGAAACTGTCCAACGCGGGAGCGATTTTCGTAGGTAATTTCTCGCCTGAACCGTTGGGGGATTATTTTGCCGGACCGTCGCACGTCTTGCCGACCAGCGGCAGCGCGAGATATTCGTCCGTACTTTCCGTTGATACGTTTATGAAGAAAATAAGTTATATTGAATACGCAAAAGAAGATTTGCTTTCTTCAGCCGACGATATAATAGCGATAGCCGAAAGCGAAGGCTTCGGGGCGCATGCTAATCCGATAAAATTGAGAAAAGCCGAATTCGGCGATAAGGAGAAAA
>JAIEEW010000232.1 GCA_029067255.1 Clostridia bacterium
CCTTACAACATTTATAATATTGTATAGTATATCACATACTTATATTTACTACAAGTATTTATTATAAATTATAGAATCGTAATGGCATGAATCAATATTAGCCAAATTACTTCCAGATACTTTTTTTAATGATTTGACTCTACATAAAGGCACATCGCGTCTGTGTAATTATCATGCACCCTAATATATGAATTTGTTTTCTATTTTCTTCGCTTAATGTTGACTTTTAATCAGTTATTAAGTATAATAACGATACAAAAAGTGGTGTAACTGACTTAACCGAGATGACGTTCCATCGGAGTTGAGTTGCCGAACGTGGCTGACACCACTTTTTTTATTTGTCCGCTTTTTATTATTTCATAGTTAATACACTGAATTCTATTCGCAGGTATTGCTAAATTTAATACGGCATTGTTTTTTATTTTCCTTATGCCATACCGCTACTATCAAATAATTTGCTTTACTTTTCGCGGTATGTTATCATATTAAAAACGCAACAATGGGCATACGGGTTTATTATATGAAAAACACGACCGGACAACTTGGTGAAGGCAAGATACTGCCGTTGATATTCAAACTCACGATTCCTGCCGTGATTGCTCAACTGATCACTTTCTTATACAACATTGTAGACAGGATGTTTGTTGCGAAGATAGGCGAATCCGGCATGGACGCTCTTGCGGCTTTGGGCATTGTTTTGCCGATAACGCTGATAATTCAAGCATTTGCAAATCTGATAGGTTTGGGCGGTTCTCCTTTGGCAAGTATAAAACTGGGTGAAAACGACAAATCCGAAGCCGACAGGATTTTCAACGTTTCTTTTATCATGCTGACTATCGTCGGAATTATCGTAAGCGTTATAACTTTCGCGTTCGCTAGACCCATAGTCGTTCTGTTCGGGTGTCCGTCCACAGCAATTGAATTTGCCGCTTCTTATCTTAAGATATATTCTCTGGGTACGGCATTCGTCTTACTTGCGCAAGGACTAAATCCATTTATCACAGCGCAAGGACATTCATTTACGGCGATGTTTTCCGTACTCATCGGCGCGATCACTAATATAGCGCTTGATCCCCTATTTATTTTTGTATTCGACATGGGAGTCAACGGAGCGAGCCTTGCGACAATAATTTCACAGTTTATTTCTTTCGTATGGATTATCGCATTTTTCATGTCAAAAAAAAGTATCTTTTCTCTTCGCATAAAAGATATGAAACCCAACGCAAAAAGAATCTTCGCCATAATATCGCTAGGACTTTCCCCATTTGTCATGACTATAACGGAATGCGCCATACAAATAGTATTTAATATAAATCTGAACGTATCGACAGGCGGCGACAAAGATTATACCGCCGCGCTCACTGTCATGCTCAGCGCGCTGCAACTCATCTCCCTGCCCCTAAACGGACTGGGATACGGCATGCAACCTTTCGTCAGTTACAATTATGGAAAAGGCGACTCGCAGAGATTGAAAAAGGGAATAAAATACGTTACTTTGATCGCGTTTATATTCGCCGTATCAATATGGTCGCTTTCAATGGCGTTCCCACAAGTATACGCTTACTTATTCTCGGCAAGCGATAACGTGGAATACATCGTCCGAAATTATACTCCGTTTTTCCTTATGGGGTCAATAATGTTTTTCGTACAAATGACTTTGCAAAATATAAACGTTGCGTTGGGACAGGCAAAATGCTCGTTGATACTTGCTGTTACTAGAAAAGTAATTATTCTCATACCGCTTTGCTTCGCTTTGACTCATTATCTAGGCTTCAAGGGAGTTTATCTATCCGAAGGCATCGCCGATTTAACGGCGGGTATAATAACTTCGATCGTAATATTTATTACTTTTCCCAAAGTATACAAAAAAAGAGAGAAGGCGCTCGGACTTGATAACTCCGAGCAGCCTTCGGAGAATAAAGACTAAACGTTCTTACTTTTTGCGCCGTCTTAAAATTTGCGTCTAAGCGTATACTCTCACGTAGTCTATCGCAAAATCGTATACTTTGTTTTTGTCGTTGTCGCTGGGATCTCCGCACCAACCTTTCGTCGAACCTTCTTTCTCAGGCGAAACTACTTCAAAAGACAGAATCATATACTCTTTTACTTGCGAAACTATATTATGTTTGGTTTTTTTACCGTTTTTTACGTATCCGTCGCTAGTAATTTTCCACGTCATTACTCCGTCAATGTAAAATTTATAATATTCTTCCGTCCACTCCAATCCGTAAGTATGGTATTCTTCATAAAGACGCGGAACTTTTACATTGAGTTTTCCCACAGATTTAAGATAATCCATATATCCGTCGTAATGGACCGCGTGATTTACTACGTTAGAATTTCTTTGGAAGGAAAACGCGCTTTCGAATATATCAATTTCCGTTCCGTCAATACCGGTATTCAAATGTTTTGAAGACTGCTGGTCGTTGTGCTCGTCGGCAAAATGATCAAAAGGCATAAGCCAAAAAGCGCACCAACCGCCGTAAAAAAACGGAGTTTTGCAACGTATCTCGAAATAACCGTAACGTTGCGAGAAAAGTTGTTCGTCCAGACTTTCTCCCGCTTCTTCGCAAGTCATTACGGTCCCGCTGTACCATCCGGCGCCGTTTTCTCCTTTTTCTCTCCATTGAGTACGCAAAATAAGATTTCCGTTTTCAACGAAAACTCCGTCCTGCGCCCAAAATCCGCCTTTTCTGGGCGACGACTTTTTTCCTTCGCCAACTGCAAAACCGTAATTCCATTTGCTTTCGTCGAGAGAATCGCCGTCGAAATTATCTTCAAACGTCAATTCCATAGAATCCAAATCTAGATCAAACGGCTCGCTTTTTTTACATCCGAAAAAAGCCAAAGCGCTTATAAACGTAACCGCCGCTATAATTGCGGCAAAAAATTTTCTTATTCTCATAATTTTACCACCATGCATATTCGTCGTACGCAAACGAAGGTTCTATCACGCTGACTTTATATCTAGCGTCGATGCTCTCCGCATTAATATTGATATCTATAATAGTCGCTCCCAACGGCGCGCGTCTTTCCCACGCGTTGACGCCGGACACTCTTCCGTAAGAAAAATAAACTCCTTCAAAACCGTTTTCTTTATCTTCACCGTATTTGATGAGCCAATTGAAATCGTGATCGTGTCCGACAGTAACGAAATCCGTACTGTTCAACTCCTTTATTTTGTCGTAGAATCCGATATTTTGATCGGGTTCGTTACATCTCGCTTCGATATTGATTGCCGGAAAATCCCCGACGTGTTTATTATTTAACCACGCGTCAACGTACTCGTAAAGGGGAACGTGCATAAAGAGCGACGTTTTTACTTCTTTCCCCGCCCTATCGTTGAGCGCCTTTATCTCTCTTTCATACCATAGCGTCTGATCGACAGTTACGCCCTGATAAGTACTCAACTTCTTGCCGTCGTCGCCGAAATTTTTGCCTTGCGAGTCCATATTGACCAGTCCGTATACTACGTTGCCGTCGCCGTCCACTACGTCTATTACGTAATTGCCTATACCGTCCGTATCGCCTTTGCGCATAAGCGAATACTTATATCCTTTAAGAAGTTCGTAAAGTTCTTCTTTTCCCTGATCTTTATTTGCCAGTTCCACTTCCTTACCCGTCGCGTACGCCCATTCGCCGTCGTGATTGCCAAACGTATACATCCAGTATACCTGCGCTTCTTCAAAGATCTCCGCTATCTCTATCAACGCCTTATCTCGCATCCGGAATGAAAACAAACTCCCGACCGCGTCGCCCGTAAGAGCAACCACGTCCGCTCTTGCAAATTTTACCGCTTCTTTTACCCATTTGACAGTTTGTCTGTCCTGCTTAGACCACGGTATAGCCGTCAAATGCAAATCCGTAAGTTGCAGTACTCTCAAAACCCCGTTGTCGGGCAAAGTTATAGACTTCGCTTTTTCCACTTCTCCTTTTCTATATGGAAAAACCGCGTAAGATATAAGGATACTGCCGATGATTATCAACGCAATACCAATCGGAACAACTATTGCAGAAATAATAATTTTACTTTTGTTGGACATTTTCACCGTCTTTCTTCTCCTTGTCATATAACGCTTTTATTTTACCACAATAATTTATTCCGCGCAAGTCTGAATATTTTCGCTCTAGCAGCGATTTTTTTGATATTGACTTGCTTATTGCCGTTATGTTAAAATATCTAAAAGGCGAAAATTACGAGGTGTTTATGGAACTTTTACTTAAAGGAAAATGGAATTTCGCAGAAGTCGGCAAACAGGAAGTCTACGAAGGCAACGTACCCGGCGACGTTATGAGCGATCTTATGGATAACGGAGTTATACCCGATCCCCGTATAGGTCTTAACGAACAAGTCGTTCAATGGGTAGGCGAAAAAGACTGGGAATATTCCAGAACTTTTGAAGTCGACGAATCCATGCTGCGATTCGATTACGTCGAACTTGACTTTGATATGCTTGATACTCTAGCGGATATTTACGTAAACGATATAAAAATCTCAAGCGTAAAAAACATAAACCGCCATTACTCTTTTGACGTGAAATCCTTGCTTAGAGTCGGAGAAAACACCGTCTGCGTACGCTTTTTTTCTCCGCTTTCCTACATAGCGGAAAAACATAAGAAAAATCCCCTTCCCAACAGCACTTTGGGCGAAGCGGGATCTTGTCATATCCGAAAAAGTCCCTATCATTTCGGTTGGGACTGGGGACCGCACTTGCTTACTTGCGGTATATCGGGCGAATGTCGCATAAAATGCTACAACGTCTGCAAAATAACTCGGGTAGATATAAAACAAACTCACGTAGACGGAAAAGTTACGCTCAACTTAAATACAGGATTCTCCGTCGAAACCGACGGAATAACCGCCGATTACGCCCTTTATCTCAACGGCGAAAAAGTATGTTCGGCAAAAGGCTCCGCAAACGCTTCTCTTACAGTAGAAAAACCCGTACTTTGGTGGTGCAATAATATGGGCGGACAAACGCTGTACGATTTGAAAATAAGCGTTTACACAAAAGATAACGAACTCATAGCAGAAAAGACTCAAAAAATAGGGTTAAGAACTATAGAACTTAAAACCGACGAAGACGAAATCGGAAAAGATTTTTGTTTCTACATAAACGGCAAACGTATCTTTGCCCGCGGAGCCAACTGGATTCCCGCCGACAGTTTTATAAACAACGTATCCGACGAAAAACTCTACGATCTACTCTACAAAGCCAAGGCGTGCAATATGAATATGATCAGAGTATGGGGCGGCGGATATTACGAAAGCGATAGATTTTACGATATTTGCGACAGACTGGGACTTTTGGTATGGCAAGACTGCAATTTCGCATGTTCGCCCTATCCGTTCAACGACGAAGAGTTTGTTCAAGAAGTACTCGCCGAAATAGACGATAACGTGTTGCGACTCAAAAACCGCGCGTGTCTGTGCCTTTGGGCGGGCAACAACGAAATTGAATCCATGTCTATGGCGTGGCTGCACCGTCAGGACGTAATCAAGCTTTGCGGCGAATTCTTTTACAATACTTTGAAAGAAAGAATAAATTCGATCGACGGAGTTACCGCGTACTGGGCATGCACGCCTTCAAGCGGAACGTATATGAAAAAAATCAATTCTCCTGATTATGGCGACACTCATTTATGGCACGTATGGCACGGTCTGAGAAAACTCGAACACTACCGCAAAATGAACACGCGATTTTGCAGCGAATTCGGTATAGAATCGCTTCCTTCTCTCAACGCTATTGAGAAATTCTCCGACGGACACGAGTATAACGGCGTCAACGCTCCTTTGGCAAAAGCGCATCAAAAATGCATAGGCGGAAACAATAAAATAAAATACTATATGCTGTCAAAATTCTGGACGCCGGAAAATTTCATGGACACCGTCTATCTTTCGCAACTTACGCAAGCCATTTGCGTAAAAAACGCTACCGAAGGCTGGCGAGTTAAAAAAGGCAGATGCAACGGCGCGCTTTACTGGCAATACAACGATTGTTGGGGCGTAAATTCGTGGTCCGGTATGGATTATTACGGAAATATGAAAGCGTTGCAATACATAGCGCGCAGATTCAATCAAAATACCGCGCTATCTATCCAACTCAACGACAAAACAGCCGATATTTTCTTTGTTAACGATTATATCACTTCGTATAAAACCAAGATAGTTTGCGGAATACGCGCTTATTCGGGAGAAATATTGCATTCCGTAACAAATACGCTCGTAATAGGCGACGATTCCGTAGGAAAAGTGGCGTCGTTTTATATAAAAACGTTGCTTAAAAAACGCAAGCCTAAAGATTGCTATATTTTCGCAGTCGCGTACGATATGCACGGCAACATTGTAAGCGAAGAAACTCTTCCCCTTACAAACGAAAACAAAGCGAAACTCCCCAAAGCAAATCTGTCCTATTCGCTAGAATTAAAAGGCGACGTCGCAGAATTAACGGTGTCTTCCGACAAATACGCAAGATTCGTTGAGATACGTCTGAAAGGATACCCAACTATGTTATCCGACAACTATTTCGATATGCTGCCTGAACAATGCAAAGTCATAACTTTCAATATCCCTTCGGGAGAAAATGAAGAAAGCCTTAAAAAACTTATAAGCGTACGCTCGCTTTGCGACGTACCGAGAAAGTACTCCGCCGCGCGCGACAGTCTTACGAAAACGGCGATCTTTCTCAATCCCGTAAACTTAGCCAACTATATTGCTAGAACTTTTGACAAATAACAGCCGTCATAAATACGACGCCGCGTCAAACGCGGCGTTTTTTATATTACAAGAAAATTACCCCGTCTTTTGATATTGTAGGTATAAACTTTCGATGATTTAGCAATAACTTGAATATGTTGAATTATCAGGAAGTATACGAACAAATAAAAAACGAATTTTGCAACACGTGCGACCTGCGAACTATAGAATTGCAGATCTCGGGAAAAAACGCGTGTTTTTTCTATATCGACGGATATATCGATACTCTTTTGTTTGAGAACAATATGCTCAAACCTTTGAAAAGATTGCAGAATATCGACGTCGTCGATATAAACGTACTCAACGCCAACACCATGTTTACGACGCCGATAGAACAATTGCCCGACGTAAACAAAGCGATAGCGGAAATTGCTTGCGGAGAGATAGTACTTCTTGTCGATTCAAGCGAATGTTTTTTCAGATACAGCGAAAAGAAATATACTTTGAGAGCGATAAGCGAACCCCCTGTATCCACCGTACTTCGCGGTCCGAGAGAAGGTTTTGTAGAAGACCTTAAAACAAATATGTTTCTTATCCGAAGACGTATGGCGAGTCCAAAACTCGTCATTGATACTATGAGCGTGGGAAAATACACTCAAACCAAAGTCGCAATGTGTTTTATAGACGGAGTCGCCGACGGAGAAGTAGTGGGCAGGATAAAAAGCAAAATACAAGAGATAAATATTGACGGAGTGATAGAATCTTCTTACGTCGCCCGATATCTCGAAGAAAATAAATTCTCGCTCTTCTCGCAAGTAGGCGCGAGCGAAAAACCCGATACGATAGTCGGCAAAATGCTCGAAGGCAGAGTCGCCATCATAGTCGACGGATCCCCTTCCGTGCTTACTTAGCCATTTATGCTCTATGAAAATTTCCAAATGAGCGAAGATTATTACATTAAAAGTTATCGCGCGTCTATGGTGAGA
>JAIEEW010000233.1 GCA_029067255.1 Clostridia bacterium
CATATAGACCACGGTAAAAGCACGTTGGCGGACTGCATTATGGACGTTACGCAGACCGTTGCTAAGCGCGACGCCAAAGAACAACTTCTTGACAGTATGGATATTGAAAGGGAGAGAGGTATTACTATAAAACTTACTCCCGTAACGATGAAGTACGTCTATGAAGGTAAGGAATATATTTTCAATCTTATAGATACGCCTGGACACGTCGATTTTACTTACGAAGTTTCTCGCTCGCTCAAAGCGTGCGAAGGAGCGATACTTATCGTGGACGCGTCGCAGGGAATAGAAGCGCAGACTCTTACCAACGTGTATCTTGCGCTTGACAACGATCTTGAAATATTGCCTGTTATCAACAAAATAGATCTTCCTTCCGCCCGTCCAGACGAAGTCAAGGCGGAGATAGAAGACGTGATAGGTCTTGACGCGCAAAACGCTCCGCTAATTTCCGCAAAAGAGTGTATTGGCATTGAAGAAGTGCTTAAACAGGTTATTGAGTTGTTGCCGCCGCCAAAGGGGGATTACGACAAGCCTTTCAAAGCGTTGATATTCGACTCTTATTACGATCCTTACAAAGGCGCGATTTCTTTTATAAGAGTATTCGACGGCGAAGTAAAAGCGGGCGACAGAATAAGAATGTGCGTTACAGGCAAAGAGTTTGACGTAACGGAAGTGGGCGTTTTTGTACCTAAAATGCAAGCGAAAGATTCTCTTTCGGCGGGCGACGTAGGTTATCTATGCGCAAGTATCAAAAACGTGAGCGACACCAAAGTCGGAGATACGATACTTTTCGCCGACGATCGAGAGAGCAGACCGCTTGACGGATACAAAGAAGCGTCGCCTATGGTCTTTTCGGGTATATATCCCGCGGATGGTTCTAAATATAACGACCTTAAAGACGCGCTTGAAAAACTCAAACTCAATGACGCTGCGTTGATGTACGAGCCGGAAGTTTCAACCGCTTTGGGATTCGGTTTTAGATGCGGATTCTTGGGATTGTTGCATATGGAGATTATACAGGAGAGATTGGAGAGAGAATTCGATCTCGATCTGGTAACGACCGCTCCGAGCGTTTCCTACAAAGTTATAAAGACCAACGGGGAAGAGTTGATCGTGTCAAATCCGTCCAACTTGCCGCCGGCTGGCGATATAGACCACATGGAAGAACCGGTAGTCAACGCGTTTATTTATACACCGCCTGAATACGTCGGTTCTATTATGGAACTTTGTCAAGACAAACGCGGCGAATTTATCAATCTTACGTATCTGGATACTACGAGAGTAAGAATAGATTACGTTATGCCGCTCAACGAAATCATTTACGACTTTTTCGATACTCTCAAATCTCGTACGCGCGGTTACGCAAGTCTTGATTACGAGATAGCGGATTATAAGAGAAGCGAACTTGTAAAACTGGATATGCTTCTCAACGGCGAGATATGCGACGCATTGAGCCTTATCGTACACAAAGACAAAGCGTACGCGAGAGGAAGGGGAATTGCCGAGAAGTTGAAAGACGTTATTCCCAGACAACTTTTCGAGATACCTATTCAGGCGGCTATTGGCGGAAAAGTCATAGCGAGAGAGACCGTAAAGGCAATGCGTAAAGACGTGCTTGCTAAGTGTTACGGCGGAGATATTACCAGAAAGAAGAAGTTGCTTGAAAAGCAGAAAGAAGGTAAAAAACGTATGCGTCAGATAGGTTCCGTCGAAGTGCCGAGCGAAGCGTTTATGACCATATTGAAGATTTAGCGTTCGGCGGATAAGGGGAAAAGTCAAAAGTAAAACAGTATCTTTTCCGCCAAATCAATACAATAAAAAGGTCCCAACGTACATCCAGTACGGGGGACTTTTTCTTGTATTACCTTGACAAAAAATCTACCGCTTTCTTTTTTGACTTTTCTCCTTCCCGCCGAACAGTGGCGAATAATTTAATTTCTGGGAGTCGCTTTTTGTATTGCCTTAACAAAAAATTCGCTATTTTACTAATTGCAAATTCCACTTCCCGACGAATGGTTTTTATAGTTTTAATGTGGTATAAACAGAATTCAAAACACTTTTTCGCCGATCGGTCATTCGACCAAAAATCCATCTTTTTACTTACTGTATATCTAC
>JAIEEW010000234.1 GCA_029067255.1 Clostridia bacterium
TTCTACGGCACCGCTGCGAAGACATCTGGTGCATACATACAAACTTTGTGTCGAACCGTTGTTGTTGACAACCTTAACTTTTTGAACGTTTGCGCCCCAACTTCTTCTATATTTGCGGTTGGAGTGGCTTACCTTATTTCCGCTTTGTTGTCCTTTTCCGCAGATAGCACATACTTTAGACATACTTGAATACCTCCATTGACATATTGCCTAAATATAATAGCACTCTCTTCAAACAAATGCAAGGAAAAACGCTATCTTTTTCAAAAAATTTCATAAAATTACATACTTTTGCTTATATTAGAATGTGCGGGCGGTTAAAATATTATCAAAATGCTTGCATAAGGCATATTTTTTTGTTAAAATTACAATATATGGCAGTAAAAACATCAAATTATTACGGAAGAATAATCATAACCGATAAGGCCATATCGATGGTGGCGCATTTTGCGGCGGCCGATTGCTACGGGGTCGTCGATCTTGTGTCGCGCAAACTTAGTGACAGTATAAGCGAATTTTTTAATAAAAACCCTTTGGGAAAGGGCGTAAAGATTGTTACTTTGAAAAATAAGATTAATATTGAACTTTTCGTTGTCCTCAGAGAGGGCGTAAATATAGATGCCGTAACCGATTCTATCAAGAGTACGGTTAAGTATAACGTGGAGACGTATACTGGCATGCGAGTTGACGGTGTGATCGTCAACGTAGTGGGTGTAAAAGTTTAATCGGAGACTATAATGAAAGTTTTGGATAGTGCCAAGATATTGCAGATGCTCGACGGCGGATATAGGTATTTGAAAGCCAATAAAGCAATGGTTGACGCTCTGAATGTCTTTCCGGTTCCCGATGGAGATACGGGAACGAACATGTCGCTGACAATGGAGTCGGCAATAAAGGAAGTAAAGTCCGTAGAGACTGACGATATAAGAGAAATTTTAACAGCATATTCTAGAGGCGCGCTTAAAGGCGCGAGAGGAAACTCGGGAGTAATATTATCACAGATAATAAAAGGTTTGGCGGTAGTGCTTTCTGATGAAAAGTCTATCACGACCAAAGCGTTTGCCAACGCGTTGAGACATTCCAGAGAGATTGCGTACAACGCGGTTACTAAGCCTAAAGAAGGCACGGTATTGACGGTAATCAGATATTTGGCGGAAAATGCTCCGTCGATAGCAAATAAAAACGCTTCATTTATCAATTTTTTTGACCAACTTATTAAAAAAGGCGAAGAAATCCTTCAAAAAACGCCGGATATGTTGCCTGTGCTTAAACAAGCGGGCGTAGTTGACGCGGGCGGTAAAGGTCTGATGTGCGTCTTGCAAGGCTATTACAACGCTTTGGCTGGCGTGGATATTCCCGAAATTATCGAAGAGAGCGAAAGCGCTGTAGTTCCTGCGCCGACGCTTGACGCGTTCGGAAATGACGAACATGATCTTGATAATATCAAATATGCTTATTGTACAGAATATTTTGTTATAAATCTTAAAAAACATATAACCGAAGAAGATGTTGAGAAACTCAGAGATAAATTGATGACGATCGGCGATTGCGTAATAGTAATCGGCGACGTTTCTTTAATTAAGGTTCACGTTCATACGAATCAACCCAACAGGGCGTTGTATTACGCGTTGCAACTCGGCGAACTTGATAAAGTCAAGATTGAGAATATGTTGGAGCAACATAGAGCGCTTATCAGAGAGAAAGAGAACTCAAAGAAAGAAATCGGCTTGATTTCTATATGCGCTGGCGAAGGAATTGCCAATATTTTCAAAGAATTGACGATTGACGAAGTCATTGAAGGCGGTCAGACGATGAATCCGAGCGTCGAAGACATACTTAATGCGGTCGAAAAGATAAATTCCGACAATATAATCATACTTCCCAACAATAAAAATATAATAATGGCGGCTGAAAAGGTCAAAGAATTGACTAAAAAGAATATTTTTGTTATACCGACCGTGGAAGTTGCTCAGGGAATAAGAGCGGCGTTTGCGTTCGATATAAACCAATCGGTCGAAGATAACGTTGCGGAAATGATTGCTTCATACGAAGATTTGAAGTGCGGACAGGTTACCAATGCTGTCAGAAATACTAATTTGGACGGTTTTGAGATATCTGAAGGCGATATTATCGGTCTGGACGGCAAACTTATCATAGCAGACAGTAAAAGCGTGGAAGAAACGTCGCTTGCAGTAGTTGAAAAACTCGTTGACGAGTGGAGCGAAGTCATTACGTTGTATTACGGAGAAGGCGTGAGTAAGGAAGACGTTGAAAAACTTACCGCAAAACTTAAAGAAAAATACGACGGCTTTGATATCGTTAGTTATTACGGCGGTCAACCGCACTACTATTATCTTATATCTGTAGAGTAA
>JAIEEW010000235.1 GCA_029067255.1 Clostridia bacterium
CAAATCAACGCCACTAATACGAGCCATTTGATACCTCCAATAATTTAATAAAATGTTTATTATATTATTAAACGCTATGAGAAGTTAGATTGTCTGTTGTATTTGGAATGAAACAACCTATTAGCCGCTCCCCAACGATTAATGTCTGTTTTGCGTGGGTATTATAACACGATTTAATAAATTTTTGCAAGCGTTATAACACGATTTTTTATGTTTTTTTACGCAATAAAGGAATTATGGAATCTTTCCATAATCCTTTTTGCTCTTTTATCTTCAAGAGTTTTACTCTTAGCCTTGTTTCTGCTTATGCTTTTTGTATTTGGAGCAGATAATCATTACAGCCCCGTTTCTCTTTATAACCTTGCACTTGTCGCACATCGGCTTTACTGATGGTCTAACTTTCATTGTTATATCCTCCGTTAGTTCTTATTACGCCATACGATTCTGCCCTTTGTCAAATCGTAGGGACTTAATTCTACTTTTACTGCGTCGCCTTCGAGTATTTTGATATAGTTCTTTCTCAATTTACCCGACAGATACGCGACTATGACGTGTCCGTTTGACAACTCTACTCTGAAATTTGTGTTGGGCAATACTTCTATTACCTTTCCCTCAGCCTCGATTACGTCTTCCTTAGACATAAGTACCTCCTGTTTATTCGGTCTGCGATTGTTTGAGTTTGTTTGCTATACTCTTATCGTCGACGGTATCTCTATCCGTAAAACCTGCTTGCGCAACGGTTTCGAGATGTTTGACGTTTTTCTGCTTCGGCGAGTCCAACTTTCGGGATTTTCCATCCGCTATCAAAACGTAATTTTCATTCAGGATCGCAACGACGATAAACGCCTTTTTCTTATCGTGTCCTTTCTTAGAGATTACGACGTCTCCGACTTTAACGCTCATTCTTACCTCATAACGAGAGTATTTCCACTCCCTCTTCGGTTATCAGCACAGTGTTTTCGTAATGCGCCGACGGCATATTATCCATAGTTACTATTGTCCAACCGTCGTCGAGCATATAAACCTTGTGCGTTCCCATATTTATCATCGGCTCGATGGCGATCGTCATGTTCTTTTTAAGACGCATTCCGTGTCCCTGCTTGCCGTAGTTGGGAACCTGCGGATCTTCATGCATTTCTCTGCCTATTCCGTGTCCGACGAGATCTCTTACTACTCCGTAGCCGAAACTCTCCGCGTAACTTTGTATCGCGTATCCCAAATCGCCCAGCCTTACGCCTTCTTTGAGAATCTTAACTCCCTCGAAGAAAGACTGTTTGGTAACTTCGACAAGTTTATGCTTTTCCTGACTTACTTTACCTATTTCGAACGTTCTCGCTGCGTCGCCATTATATCCTTTATAGATACTTCCGCAATCTACGCTTACGATATCGCCTTCTTTTATTACGACTTTATCCGACGGTATTCCGTGAACGACTTGTTCGTTGACGGAAGTACATATAGAAGCGGGAAATCCACCGTATCCAAGAAAAGACGGTTTTGCGTCGCATTTGACTATGTGATCGTGCGCGATCTTATTCAGTTGCGCCGTCGTCATTCCTTCTTTGATACTGTCTTGAAGCAAATCGAGAGTATCTCTGACTATTTGATTTGCCTTGCGCATTAATTCGATTTCGGCAGGAGTCTTAATCGTTATCATCCAAAATCTCCACGATGTCTTCAAAGACTTCTTCCATGCCTTTCGTTCCGTCGACGTGTCTGAGTACGCCCTTGTCATAATAGTAATCTATCAAAGGCGCGGTCTGCTTTTCGTATACTTCGAGTCTTGCCTTGACCGTATCTTCTTTGTCGTCGTCTCTTTGATACAACGCGCTGCCGCACTTTTGGCATTTGTCGGAATTGTACCACGAAATATGATAACTCTCTCCGCACTTGCACATTCTTCTGCCGGCAATTCTTTCGATCACCATATCAGCGTCGACTTGAATATTGATTGCAAAGGTTATCTTTGAAAACTTGCTAAGCGCTTCCGCCTGTTCAAGCGTTCTGGGAAAACCGTCGAGAAGATATCCGCTCTTGCAATCGTCTTCGGCAAGTCTTTGCTTGACAAGTCCTATTACAACGTCATCCGGTACGAGTAAACCTTTAACTATATAAGTTTTTGCCTCGACTCCGAGCGGAGTACCCGCTTTGATGTTCGCCCGCAATATATCTCCGGTAGAGATATGCGGTATAGAGTACTTGTCGCATACTCGCGTCGCCTGGGTGCCTTTGCCGGCGCCCGGCGCGCCTAAAAATACCAAATTCATTACAGTCTTCATTATTTAAGGAAGCCTTTATAGTGTTTCATCATAAGTTGTCCTT
>JAIEEW010000236.1 GCA_029067255.1 Clostridia bacterium
ATCGGGTCAGGAAAAGTACACTTTTCCTGACCGTATACAAAATGGGGTAAAAAAATGGATATACGGAAGAGAAAAATTAAAGGAATATTTGTCCTGTCAGTGTTAATTATTTTATGCTTGTGTGTGGCAAGCGTAACAAATACGTTTGCTTTAGAAAATAAAGCAGAAGCGGTAACTTCAGGAACGTCAACTACAGATATAGGCGATATATTACTTAATAATTACGAGAGTAAGACTAAGAAGTTTGATGGCGACTATTTGGATAAATTATATTCGCAAATTACGGGAATTGAGAACGCGACGTATACCGACGTATTAAAAGCGGCGGAAGAAATCAAGACAAGCGCGGATTTTAGAAGCAAAAGCAACACGCAGACAGGCGGAAAACTAATAACGTTTACAATGCTAGATATTGACTGGAACGCAGTGTATTTGTCTACTAATAGGTCAGGCGAGCCTATCTTGACGGTTTGGCAGGCGAATTCCAATGTTACGGCGAAGTGGAATTATCATGCTGTCAACGCAAATACAAATATACCGTCGAATATGTACAGTACGAGTATGATAAGAAATATTTCACTGAACGCAGGCGGAAGGTATTTTACAAGCAATACAGGAAGCGGAGAAACAAAAGTTCCGCAAGATTCCAACAACATTTATGCGAAATTTACGATGGACAGCGTAACAGGAAGTTTGACTTCATTTATAGACAAACCTGCAAGCGTAGGTTGGCAGGAAAACGAAATATCTCACACAGTCAACGGCTACGAATACGATTTCAATAACGACGCATACGGCGACATAGGATCAGGTGGTGGCAGCAGCCACGCCAACTGGCACAGCGAGATGGTAAATTTTTACGGCAAGACAGATTATTCAGCATGGTCGAATGATTACATCTGGATTCCGTCGATGACGGAAGCAGGATGGTATGAAGGTACCTATATTGCGAAAGGCATATGGGATACATCAGCGGCGGAAAGAGGAAACTCCGGCGGAGATTACTGGCTGCGTTCGGCGGTTTATCGTAACTACTCAGACATCGTAGCGCTTTTAGCAGACGGATCTGGGAACCCTTTCAAAGCCGCCACTGACTTTTGCGCTGTGCGTCCCGCATTTCATTTGAATTTGGCGAAAGCGGAGAAAGCGTCTGCTAGATCTCTACAAACGCCGCAAGACGTTGAATTGCCATATACCGGCGATGAGCAGGGAGTAGAGAGTAAGTATACGCAAGATTTTTTGGATAACGTAGATATAAAGTATTACGACGAAGGTTCGAATACTCCGAGAAGTACAAAGCCTACAACGGTTGGAAATTACACAGTAAAGTATACGTTAAACGACAAATATTACTGGTCGGATAAATTAGACGGAGCGGAAAGGACAAAGTCATTTAAGATAACTCCGCGTAGAATGGACTATCCAACCTTTGACAACGGCAAGTACAGTCTGCAAAAGAGTTACGCGGGAGATGCGGATATATCATTCACGTTGGATAACTATGACAAGAAATATATTGAAGTAACGTATAGCGGAGCGGACAGTGGAGTAAGTTATGACGGGACCTATTCAGAAGCGTTGGCAAAGTACGTAGGGAAATATTACCTGGACGTAAAGATAAAAGACGAGTACGGAAGTAATTGCGTATTCAAGGATACGCCAGCGAACGGGAAGTTGGAGTTTGAAGTAGTCAAAGCGACGGTAGGAATGGAGATACTGGACGGAAGCAGTAGCAGTATAGTAGGCATAAGGGGAAGTAAGAAGAAAGTAACGTTGAATATCCCTGACGCTCAAAAGAAAGTACACGCAGGAAAGAGAATATACGTACAGGTAGTGGCGAAGGACGAATATGAAGAGTACGTATTGAGCGGAAACGTAGAGATAAACGGCTCAAAGTTGCAGTACAACGAAATAGAATTGAATATAGGACGATTAAGAAAAGGGACGTACGACTTAGAGATAAAGGTAGCGGATGGCTTAGACGGAGCGAGTTATACGGCGAGCGTAGTAAACGGAGCGAAGTTGGAAGTAAAGGAAGTCGAGCCGGGAAC
>JAIEEW010000237.1 GCA_029067255.1 Clostridia bacterium
TATCACTGCGCAGTATTTTTTGTAAAGAATAATAAGGTCATTTGTCAATAATCTGACAATCTTCGCCGATTATTGTCAACTTTCTTCGCCGTCGGACGCGTCGGATTTTACCTGCATCTCTTCCGCCGATTCCGCTGTCAACTCTTCGTTTTTCGTCGCTGTCGCCGAATCGCCGACGTTGGGGTTGAGCGCTCTGCAATCCAAGCGGCGCAAATGCGACCTGTCGGCGTTGCATACCGCTATAAACTCTCCGTTGTATTCTTCTATGTGCATCTCCGCTCCGCAACCTGCCATATCGCATTTGGATTTGATTTTCAAATCGTAAAACATGCCGTTTACTAGCATAACGGGCGGCTTGCCATAACTTATCTTTTTGACTGCAAAATCGCTTTTGCACATCGCAAGTATCATCTTTGTCCTGTATCCGTAATCTATCGCGTACGCGCCGGCGGTAAAACTAAGTAAAAACAATACCAAAATTACCGCCACTCTCGCGGTATCGTTGAATTTCAACCGCCCTACGGTATATATTGCGATCACGCCTATAATTACGCCTAAAATCGAAAGCGCAAGTCGCAAAACGGCGGATTTCTTGATCGCGTCCTTTTTGCCTTTTGGCAACGCTTCCACTTCGCCCATATCCATATCGCGGATATCTTTTATATCGTCTTCTTGCAAACTCGCCTTAGAGAGTATGTAAAGCCGCTCTCTTTCCTTTGCCTGACGGCGTTCGAAAAAAGACATCTTTTTCTTTTCGCTTTCAAGTTGCGCTCCGCATTTCTCGCAAAACGTCGCTTGCTCTTTGTTTTCATGTTTGCAATTCGGACATTGCATATTTATTTCTCCGATTTGACGTCTTCCGCCGCAATAGCGACAGGTTTTCTTTGTCCGTTTATTTTCTTAATTTTTTTTCTGTATAATCCATATACTACTGTCGCCGTTATCGCCGACGCAAGAATGAGATAACTAGCAATGTGCGGTTGAATTCCCGCTCTTCCCGCGCTTGCCGCGCCGACTATGACGAATACTATCCATTGAATTGCCGAAACGAGAGCAAACGCCGCTACAGACAGCAACAAAAATACTCCGTCTTTGTTTTTGCTTCTGTACGCGCACACCGCGCATAAAAGGACTACCCAACTGAGCAACCACAACGCCGATATTATCAAAGCGACCGTATACGCGTCTTTGAGCATATTGATATCTTCTGTCGTGATTTTTTGGGCGAACGCCGCGCTGATTATCTGCGGGTCTATCGAACTGTTTGTATTTTTTGAAATATAGTCTATAGCGTCTTCGTATCCGCCCGACGAAGCGGTGAGAAAATCCAACATAGACATATTGACCGTTATGGCAAACGTGGGATCATCTTCGGCTTCTTGAATCTCATAATCTAATATTTCGCTAAGCGCGCTTGAAAAGTTCATATTGAGCGCCGGCATTATCAAAAACGCGATTATGCACAAACCCACTACTATTCCCAAAGCGATATTAAGTCTTATATCCAACGCCGTCTTTTTCAAATCGAGCGTTTTGTTGAATTGAATATCGGCTTTTTGCTGTTGAGTCAACGCGTTTGGGTTTTTCTTTTTCGAGCGCTTTGCCATACTGACCTCACGATTGTTTACTACTACAATTTTACACCATTTCTACGATTATCGCAAGAAGTGAATAAAACTTTGCAAAAAATATACAATAGTATTGCCTTAAAACGACAAATCTATTTACATAGCCCGAAAATCAAGCGTAATACTCTAGATCGTACGGCTAAATAAAGAAGGAGAAAGATATGATTACAATTATTGCACTTATTTTGGTAACTGTCGGCGCGCTTAACTGGCTGTCGGTAGGTATCTTCAACTTTAACGTGATCAACTGGATGTTTACGCCCAGCGCGTACGTCGGCGCGAGAATAGTCTACGCGCTCGTAGGTATTGCAGGCGTATGGCTTATTGCATATCTTATATACAATAAGTTCTCTCCCAAGCGTATCCACGCCGTAGAAGACATGAGATCGGATAGAGATCATACGGACAAAGTATAATAAAGGATAGGCTTTATCATTAAAAAAAGAGCAAGCGACGCTTGCTCTTTTTTATTCGTAACACAATTATTTTTTGGACTGTTTCAAAGACGCTTTGACGAATTCTCTGAATATCGCGTGCGCTCTGTTTGGACGGGATTTGAATTCGGGATGGTACTGTACTGCGATAAAGAAATCGTTGGCAGGAATTTCAACCGCTTCAACAAGTCTTTCGTCGGGAGAAGTACCCGTAATACGCAATCCCGCTTTGCTCAGTTGCTCGCGGTATTCGTTGTTGAATTCATATCTGTGGCGGTGTCTTTCCTGTATCAAATCTTCGCCGTAAGCCTTGCTCATAAGGCTGTCTTTCGCTATCTTACAGGGATAAGCGCCTAATCTCATGGTTCCGCCCTTAGGAATATTTCCGTGTTGGTCAGGCATAAGGTCTATTACGCAATGTTTGCTTTTTGAATCGAACTCGCTGCTTGTCGCGTCTTTGTATCCCAAAACGTTGCGCGCGTATTCGATAACCGCCGTTTGCATACCCAGACATATGCCGAAGTAAGGAACGTTGTTCACC
>JAIEEW010000238.1 GCA_029067255.1 Clostridia bacterium
TTTATGGACGGCAGAGACGTGTCGCCTACAAGCGGTAAAGGCTTTATAGAGCAACTTTCTCAATACTTGAATACTTTGGGTTACGGAAAGATTGCGACTATCAGCGGAAGATTCTACGCAATGGACAGAGATAATATTTGGGAGAGAGTTGCGAAGGCGTACGCAGCGCTTGTAGACGGCGAAGGCGTGATGGAAAACGACGCCGTTCAGGCAATGCAGAACAGTTACGATAAAGGCGTAACCGACGAGTTTATGCTCCCGACCGTTATTTGCGAAAACGGAAAAGCGACGGCTACTGTGGAAAAAGGCGACAGCGTTATATTCTTCAACTACCGTCCTGACAGGGCAAGACAGATTACAAGAAGTTTCATCTACGAAGACTTTACCGGATTTGAGAGAAAGAAAGGCTTCCTTGCTCCCTGTTTTGTGTCGTTTACGACCTATGACGCGACTTTTTCGGATAAACTTGAAGTAGCGTTCAAAAAGGAAAGATATACTAATACGCTAGGTGAATATCTTGCAAGCAAAGGTATCAAACAGTTCAGAATAGCCGAAACGCAAAAATACGCTCACGTTACGTTCTTCTTTAACGGCGGAGTTGAAGCGCCTAACAAAAACGAAGACAGAATACTTATCGATTCGCCTAAGATAGCAACTTTCGATATGAAGCCGGAGATGAGCGCTTACGAAGTTTGCGATAAAGCATGCGAAGTTATTAAAAGCAAAAAGTATGACGTTATGATCTTGAATTTTGCCAACTGCGACATGGTAGGACATACGGGCGTTATGCAAGCCGCTCAAAAAGCGGTCAAGGTTACTGACGAATGCGTTCGAAAAGTTCTTGACGCTATAGAAGAAGTAGGCGGACAAGCGTTGCTTACAGCCGATCACGGTAATTGCGATTATATGTTCGATCCTGTAACGAAAGCGCCGTTTACCGCGCATACCACCAATCCCGTTCCGTTTGCAGTAATAGGAGCGGACGGAGTTAAAGGTCTGTCGGACGGCGGAAAACTCTGCGATATCGCGCCGACCATGCTCGATATTATGGGACTGGAAATTCCAAAGGAAATGACTGGAAAGAGTCTTATAATAAAATAGTATTAGAAATTAGTATAAAGACGCGTGAAATTGAATTTCACGCGTCTTTTTGTATTTAAGATGAAATTTTCGATAATATTCGCTAATAAAATTTTTTATCGCTTAAAAAATTGACAATATCAAAAAAGAGTAGTATATTATCGATAGGCAGTTCGTAACCATCCTGCCTTGCGGTAAAATATAGCCGTTTACGCGGACCGCAGAAACAAAACTAAGGAGTAAAACATAGGCGTACTATGCGCTTTTGCGTCCTTAGCGGGACGCTTTTTTTATGGAAAGATACGGTATTATAGAAGAGAAAAGAAAAAGAGAAATAGTGTTGTTAAGGGGAAGCGGGTGCGTATACAAAAAATGCGCGTTCTGCGACTACTGGTTGGACTCGTGTAAAGACGAAGAAGAAAATTATGCGATCAACGCCGCAGTACTGTCAAGAGTTGACGGGCGGTATAGCGATCTTGAAGTCATCAACAGCGGTTCGGTCTTCGAGTTGGATAACAAAACGCTTGCATTGATAAAATCAGTCTGTAAGGAGAAAGATATTCGGACGTTGCATTTTGAAGCGCATTATTTTTACCGCGACAGAATTCCGGCGCTTAGACAAGAATTTGGAGAGTTTAACGTTAAAATGAAACTCGGACTGGAAACTTTTGATCGCGAATTTAGAGAAAACGTACTGAAAAAAGGTATACGGGAAAGTGATCCAAAGATTATTTCCAAAGGATTTGACGAAGCGAATTTTCTTTTTGGAGTAAAGGGGCAGAGCGTCGAAAGTATGTCGAGAGACATACAACTGGGACTTAAATACTTTGAGCGTATATGCGTAAACGTTATGTGCGAAAATACGTCAACAATTTCGCCTGATAAAAACGCGATAAAAGCGTTTGTGGAAAATATATATCCCGAATATAAGGATAACGAACGCGTAGATATACTGTTGAATAATACCGATTTTGGTGTAGGAGATTGATTATGAACGAATTATTACTGATCGCATCTTTGATTGTTACTTTTGCCGCAGTGCTTGTAGCGTATCGTTTTTTCGGAAGAAGCGGACTGTATGCTATGTCGGCGATCACGACCGTATTTGCGAATATTGAAGTTATTATACTTATCAAAGCGTTTGGAATGGAGCAGACGCTTGGCAACGTTTTGTTTGCCGCGACGTTTTTGATTACGGATATACTATCCGAGTGCGAAGGAAAAAAATGCGCTAATAAAGCCGTTATGATAGGAATATTTTCTCAGATATTCTTCTTATTGCTTTCTCAAAGTTGGCTATTATACAAACCTGTTGTCGAAGACGAAGCGTTTATTGCTATCAAAACCGTATTTTCTAATACGCCGAGAATGATTCTCGCGTCGCTTGCCGTGTATGCAGTAAGTCAGATATTCGACGTATGGCTTTATCATAAATGGTGGAATTTCACAGAAAAGAAATTCGGCAACCGCCGCGGATTTCTGTGGCTTAGAAACAACGGTTCGACGTTGGTAAGTCAGATAATCAATACGTTGCTGTTTACGTTGCTGGCGTTTGTTGGAACATATGAGTTTAAGACGTTGCTCTCTATTTTCGCGTCAAGTTACGTAATTTTCGTGTTTACGTCGCTGTTGGATACGCCGTGCGTATATCTTGCGAGAAAGATATCGGACAATCGCAACAATAAAAAAGTAAACGCATCTACTGACGACGCAACTGAAGCGGGCGAGAATTCCTAAAAATTCGCGAAGATAAACTATATTGTTGTTATAACAACGGCTCCCGTAATTTAAGGGAGCCGTTGCGCTATGTTTTATAATATTGATAATGCGATAACCAAATCAGTTTGCCAACGTTTCTTTTTTATATGCTTCGGCTTGTTTTGTTATCTTTTCAAGATAAGCGGTATCGTGAGTAAACGTAGGTACGAGTATTTTCAGTTGCTCGACAACTGCGTGTTTGTCGTTGGTAGCGCAGATAGCGCGCATCTTTTCCAGTTCGTCGGTAAATCCTTTAATATCTATCTCAACCTGATGACCTACGAATATCTTTTCGTTGGCGGTCTTCTTAAGACCTTCTTCGTTCATGAGTAGTTCTTCGTAAAGTTTTTCGCCGGGGCGCAATCCAGTAAACACGATATCGATGTCGACGTACGGCTTGTGTCCCATAAGCGTTATTAGATTTTCCGCCAAAGTAACTATCTTGACTTGTTTGCCCATATCAAGGACAAATATCTCGCCGCCATGAGCGAACGTGCCTGCTTGCAATACTAGGCTTACCGCTTCTGGAATCGTCATAAAGTAACGGATAATATCGGGGTGGGTTACGGTAACCGGACCGCCGTTTTCTATCTGTTTTTTGAAAAGTGGAATTACTGAACCGTTACTGCCGAGTACGTTTCCGAATCTTACGGCGGCAAATTCCGTTGACGAACCTTTTTGCGCCATCATTTGAACGATTTCTTCGCAACAACGCTTTGTCGCTCCCATAACGTTGGTTGGATTAACTGCTTTGTCGGTGGAAATCATTATGAATTTCTGAACTTTATGCTTGTCCGCAAGAATCGCGAGATTATACGTTCCGAATACGTTGTTCTTGACCGCTTCTTCGGGAACGGTTTCCATAAGCGGAACGTGTTTGTGCGCGGCCGCGTGGAATATGATCTGCGGACGGAATTCCGTGAAAAGGTCGTCCATTTTATCGTAATCGGTTACGGAAAGTATCTCTACGTGCAGATCGTAATCCGCTCCGTAAGTTCTAAGCAATTCTTGCTGAATATTATAAGCGCAATTTTCGTATATATCGACAATAATTATTCGTCTTGGTTTATATTTTGCGATTTGACGGCAAAGTTCCGAACCTATAGAGCCGCCGCCGCCCGTAACCATGACAATCTTGTCGTAAATATAACTTGCTACGCCCACGTCGTCAAAAGTGATCTGCTGACGTCCGAGCAAGTCGCCTATGTTGATGTCGCGCATCTGTTTGGTGATGTTGACGTTGTCAATCATTTCGCTCATATAAGGCAAGACCTTTACTTGACATTTGGTAGAGTTACAGTCCTGCAGTATTCTTTGACGCGCGTCGCCGCCCAAAGAAGGTATTGCGAAAATTATAGCGTCTATCGCGTATTTTTGTACGCATATAGCGATTTCATTCGTAGCGCCTACGACTTCGATCTCGTTGATGATTCTTCCCAGTTTATCGGGGTCGTCGTCAATCAGACAGATAGGATTGTAGATGCTGTCCTGACGGGACAGTTCTTCAAGAATAACGCTCGCCGTGTATCCTGCGCCTATGATCATTGTACGTTTTCTTTTGCCCACTTCAAGTTTGTCGCGCTGTCTTGCGTAGACAAATTCATATAAAAGTCTTATTAGAATTATTGACGACGTCGAAAATACGCCCAACATAACGTAAGCAGGGTATATTATCTGCTTGAACGTAACAAGATCGCCAGGTTCGTGAGTAGTGTTGATGTCAATAAGTTTGAAAGACTGATCGAGTATCGCAAAGATAATACTTGCGATTACGCAAGATCCTACTATACGCAAATAATCGCGACCCCTAGCGTATCTCCATACGACTTTGAATACTCTAAAAGCCAAAAATGATAGCAGAAACACGATTATTACAACCGGTACGCCTACAAAAGCGCTTAAAAGAATATCTTTTAGTTCAACATCCATTTGCGGCAGATACGCCTGAGAAAACAGCACCGCGCCCATATAGCATACGATAACGGTAATGAGATCTACAGCCAGTATGCCCCATTCTCTTAGAGTGCGGATAGTAAAAGACTTTGTCTTTAGTTTAGGTCTTTTCATTTTGTCTTAATCTCCGTAGCCGTTGGGATTATTACTTTGCCATCTCCAACTGTCTTCGCACATATCCTGCAACCCGTATTTACATTCAAATCCCAGTTCTTCTTTTGCCAGCGCGGTAGAAGCGAAACATTCCGCTATATCTCCGCTTCTTCTTGGAGCGATCACATAGGGAACTTTTTTGCCGCTTGCGTTTTCAAACGCCTTTACCATATCCAGTACGCTGTAACCTTTGCCGGTTCCGAGATTGTAGATAACGAGTCCGCTGTTTGTAGAAAGTTTTTTAAGCGCAAGAATATGACCGCGCGCAAGATCCAAAACGTGGATATAATCTCTTACTCCGGTTCCGTCGTGGGTAGGGTAGTCGTCGCCGAATACGCTGAGTTGTTTGAGTTTTCCTATCGCAACTTGAGTAATATAAGGCATAAGGTTGTTTGGAATTCCGTTGGGATCTTCGCCGATCAGTCCGCTCTTGTGCGCGCCTATCGGGTTGAAATATCTCAAAAGCGCGATATTAAACGTGTTGTCGGCTTTATAGATATCTTTGAGTATGCCTTCTATATAAAGTTTTGTAGAGCCGTAAGGATTCGTCGTCGAAAGCGGGAAGTCTTCAAGTATAGGTACGCTTTTCGGTTGTCCGTATACAGTTGCGGAAGAAGAGAATACAAGGTTTTTGCATCCGAATTCTTTCATGACTTGAACTAAATTCAACGTGCTGATAAGGTTGTTCTGATAGTATTCGAGAGGCTTTTGACAAGATTCTCCCACCGCTTTAAGTCCTGCGAAGTGTATGCACGAATCTATATTCTCTTTTTGGAATATCTCGCGCAATTTGTCTATTTCGCAAAGATCGTATTGATAGAATTTTATTTTTTTGCCTACTATTTTTTCTACTCTTTCAACCGCTACTTTTTTGCTGTTGCAAAGATTGTCAACGATTATAGGTTCATAGCCGTTTGCTATGAGTTCAATTACCGTGTGAGAGCCTATATAGCCTGCGCCTCCGGTTACCAAAACGCTCATTATTATATCTCCTTAATAATTATATTCTGCAATTTTTTGCTATTTTTATCATTTCTTCGCTCATTTCTTCCATACGCTCGACGAGTTTGAACTGCGTGCGGCAACGCACTAAATTGTGCTCGGGATAGTCTATCTTGAAATATTCGTCGCCGTCAAGATAGTCCGTAAGGAATCTGATTCCGCATTCAAGAGTTATTATTATCGCTCCCAAATGCAACATGGATATTTCTTTTTCCGTGATCTTTGCGCCTATACCTTTCAAAAAGCCTTTGCAATACGCCGCATATAGCGAGATATCAAAATCCACTTTAGATAAATCTTTTTCGTCTTCAAGCGCGGTATTGCATCCCGAACGTATCGAATCGCCAAAGTCGTAGAGCAGACTTCCCGGCATAATAGTGTCAAGATCTATAATGCAAATCGCTTTGTTTGTGTCTTTATCAATAAGCACGTTGTTGATTTTAGTATCGTTGTGCGTAACGCGTAGCGGAATCTCGCCGTTGTCGAGCGCGTCAACGATAGCGGAAAGCATATTCTTTCGCGCGTTGACAAATTCTATTTCCTTTTCCGCGTTCTTAACTCTTTCCGCTTTATCCGCTTTTACGGAAGCGATAAATTTTAGATATCTGTCGCAAGTATTGTGAAAGTTTGGAATGACTTCGCAAAGCGCGCGCGCGTCGAAGCCGTCGAGTCTTGCAATAAATTTTCCGAATGCCTCTCCCGTATTTTCAAATACGGCGGGGGAGTCGATAATTTGATATACCACCGTGTCGCTTACGAAAACGTACGCTCTCCAACAGTCAGAACCGTCGACATAGTAGTGTTCTCCTTTTTTTGTCGGGACAAGCGTCATACATTCTCTAAGCGCGTCTCCGTTTTCATTTTCGACTATATCGCGAAGGTAATTCGTAACTTGAAGAATATTGTCCATAAGACCGCGATAGTTTTTGAAGACTTTGGTATTAAGTCTTTGCAGTATGTATTTGTTATCGCTATCGTTAAGGCTTACGAGAAAAGTGTCGTTTATATGACCTTCTCCGTAAGGAGTTACGCTTTTTACTTCGCCTTTGAAGTCAAAAAGTTCGGCAATTTCACGTTCTTTCATTATATATCCCTCTAATGTTTATTTGTAAATAAAGATTTTTATACAACAAAATATGCGCGTTGTCTTGCGGTTATTTGATTTGTTATATAAAAATCTCAATTTAGATATCAAGATTATTTAGCGATACACACGGGTACCCCCGTGTGTATCTTAGATCAACAATTTTTATTAGAGTTTGTACGTGCTCCAATCGAAAGAGTAAAGCGTTTGGAACTTATTTTTCAAATCGTTTGCAACTGGTTTGTAATTAGACATAGTCGCGTATCCTGACAAATCCAAAGGCTTGATACCTTTTATTTCCGTCACTGACTTATAAGGCTTCTCGGTAGCGAGTTCAGGCCAGTAAAGAGCGCAATATTTCAAAGCGTCGCAATCGTCTTTGTCATAACTGAAGGCTCTGGTAATTCTGTTGGAAGTTTTACCGCCTCCGTCGCAGGAACCGAACATACCGCCTGCAACAGTAAGTTTACACTTTTCTTTAGATTCAAGAGTATCGATGTTTTGCATAGATTTGATAAGTCCGCTACCGTATACTTCTATTTTTGCCGTAGACTCGGTGTAGACTGCGTTGTTGAGTTGGATATAACTTTTAGTATCTCTTACGAGAAGACCTTTGGTGAAGTCGCACGCTTCGTCCGCGTATTCGGGAAGTACGGTAATGGTCAAAGTATAAAGATCGAGATCGGGGTCATAAGATATTGAAGTATTTTCTTTGTCAAAATATTCTGTCTTGCTGTAGTTGCTGGTAGCCCAACTCGTTCCGTAAGTACCCAAATAATACTCGGTTCCTTCTACTTTACCTTCGTCAAGTTGATCGAGTTCCGACCAAGCGTACTCTCTTTGAGATACGGGGGTGTTGGTCGTTCCGGTAGAAGGTTTGCTTACAGCGCCATCGACTTTAGTTTGTTTATCGAGTTTGGGATTGCCCGCGCCCATTATGTATTTCGTCGCGTTGGATTCGTTGTTGCCTGCGCCGTAAAATTCTGCGCCCGCGGTAAAGCCTTCTTTATGAATATTGAAGTCTTCGTTGGAAAAACTTTGGATGTTCCAACCGAATTGGCTTTTAAGTTGTCCAACTGCGCTACCGAGACCGTCAAGAATAGTTACGCCGGATATCGTCTGCGAGAAAGAACCGTTTTCGCCGCTTATTGCAGAGTAGGTACTTCTGATACCGACGTTGACGTCTTTATTCATAAGATTCGTACACTTGAAAGCGTTTACAGACGCGTCGGTCATAATATAATACAAGGAACGCTTTACGTTGCTGTAGTTGGTAACCGCCAAAGCGTAAATACCCGCTATAACTTCGTAGGGGTTGGATTCAATAGTCCATCCTTCGGTTTCGAGCATTTCTTTAACTCCAACAAGTTCCGTACCTTCTTTCATAAGAGTAGAAGGATCTTCTACGTCTTTTTGCATGTTGCCTACGAAAAATACGTCGATAGGAGTTACTCCTATTTCGGTTTTTTTACAACCGGCGAGTAGAACCGTAAGCATACAAACAACGAGCATTAAAGCAACGCAAGCCGCCGCGATTCTGCCCTTTTTGGATTTGTAAGATTTCATAAAATTCACCTCTTGTTTTTTTGTTACACAACAATTATATTATAT
>JAIEEW010000239.1 GCA_029067255.1 Clostridia bacterium
TCTATCTTTCGCATATCTGCGAAGAGCAAACCTGTTTTCTTTTTGGTCTAGAAAGTATCCCGTCTTTTGTCCGTTTTCAAGATCGACTATCATTTTCAAACCGTTTTCCAGTATTTCAACTTTGGTATCGAAGTCGCCGTAGATTTTGCCTTTTCGTTGGGGAAGTCCTTCTTTTTCGCGTACGGCTACGTCGCTTCGCTCATATATTCCTTTGGGATCGAATACGTCTATCAGCGCTTTGATAATAATATCCTTATTTTTTTCTATGCCCAGCGAAAGAAACTGAACGCAAAGTACGTCGGCGTATTTGTCGACTATAAGCGCGGGCAGATTATCGCTTTCGGCGAACACCGCTCGGTAAGCGTTGCTCATGCCCAGAGCGCGTCTGTGTTCGTCGGCTTTCCTTATCGCGTTGCGATAGTATTCGTAGTCGGGAAATGAATCGTCTCTTATAAAAATTCTCACTAGTATTTTCGATAGATGATTGATGTATCCTTTACCGATATATCTTCCGCTGTGGTCGTACACGGTTGCGAGCGAGCCGTTTTTGTCTTTTCCTTCTATGCGAGCGACTTCGTTTGCATAGACCCACGGATGTCCCGCGACTATACGTTTTTCTTCGTTCTTTTTCAAATATACGCTGTATGGCATTGTCAAACTCCTTTGTTCAAGCAAATTATATCACTTGCAAAGCGGAAAAGCAAACAAAGCGTATTGCAAACAGTCGCAAAAGGTATTATAATGGATACAGATAAACTTTAAGGATAAGATTATGAACGAAAAAAAAGCGGGAATACTTTTGCCTATTTTCTCGTTGCCGTCAAAATATTCGATAGGCAGTTTAGGAAAAGCCGCGTACAAATTTGTGGATTTTCTCAAAGAGTGTGATCAACGTTACTGGCAGGTGTTGCCGCTCAATCCCACGATTTACGGAGATTCGCCGTATCAGTCGCCGTCGGCGTTTGCGGGCAACCAGTATTTTATCGATCCGGATATCCTTGTAGCGGAAGGTTTACTTGACAAAGAATTCGTAAAAGGTTATGAGAAAAGCGGAGATAGAATTGATTACGGATATCTTTTTGAAAGCAGAGAATTTTTGCTCAAAAAAGCGTTTGAGAAATTTGATATCCGCGCCGCAGATTATATAAAATTCAAGATGGACAACGCGTTTTGGTTGGACGATTACGCGCTTTTCATGTCCATAAAAGAATACAACAATAATGCAGAATGGAGCGAGTGGAGCAAAGAAGAAAAGTTTAGGACAAACGTACCCGCCCTACAAAGAAAGTACGCGAGCAGTACGGAGTTCTGGAAATTCGCGCAATATGAATTTTATAAGCAGTTTTCACGGTTGAAAAAATACGCCAACTCAAAAGGAATAAAGATTATCGGAGATATGCCTATATACGTCGCATACGACAGCGTGGACGTATGGTCCGCGCCCAACAATTATCTTCTTGACGAAGATCTTGTTCCCGTTTCGGTAGCGGGAGTTCCGCCCGATCTTTTTTCCGAAGACGGTCAACTTTGGGGCAACCCCATTTACGACTGGAAGAAGATGAAAAAAGACAAATTCTCATGGTGGATAGATAGATTGAAAGTCGCGTACAAACTTTACGACGTGATCCGAATAGACCATTTCAGGGGGTTTGCAGGATACTACGTTGTGGATAAAGGCGAAAAGACGGCGAAGAACGGCGAGTGGCGCAAAGGCGTTGGCAAGGCTATTTTCGACGAGTTGAATAGACAGTTGTCGGGAGCAGAAATTATTGCGGAAGATTTGGGAGTGATCACTCCCGACGTAAGAAAATTACTTCAATATACCGGTTATCCGGGAATGAAAGTATTGCAATTTGCTTTCGGCGACGAAAACAGCGATTACTTGCCGAAAAACATAAAATCTTCCAACTGCGTAGTATATACGGGGACGCACGACAACATGACGACTCCGCAGTGGATTGAAGAATTGAGCGATAGAGAAAGGGAACTGTTTATCAAAGTTTGCAAACCTAAAAAAGGAGAAGATCTGTGCGACTGTCTTATCCGAACGGCTATGTCTACAAAAGCGGATACGGTAATTATACCTATGGCGGATTATATGGGTTTGGGTAAAGAAGCGAGAATAAACGCGCCGTCTACGACGGGCGACAACTGGACGTGGCGTTTGGGAAAAAGATATAATACCGCCGCGCTTAGAGAAAAGATAAAAACACTGAGTAAACGGGATTGAAGGTATAATGGAATATAAATGCTATGACAGCCTGCCTACGCAGGCAAGAGAAATAAGAGAAGAAGTTTTTATGAGAGAGCAAGGCTTTCTCGAAGAATTTGATCTGGACGACAAATACGCAACGCATATTCTTGCTTTCGACGGATTGCAAGCCATAGCGACTTGTCGTTTTTTCGAACAAGACGGTTTTTATCTTATAGGCAGAATAGCCGTTTTGAAAGAATACAGGGGCAAAGGCGTTGGTAGAGATATGCTCGAATACGCCGAAAAATGTATAACAAAATTTGGTGGAAAAGAGATAAGAATTCACGCTCAGCAAAACGCGGAAGAATTTTATAAAAAACTTGGCTACCGATCGTTGGATATATATGATTACGAACAGGATTGCAAGCACGTGTGGATGAGCAAAACGGTAGAATAGCGTATGGGGCAATCAAAGTTATCGCAAAATTTAGTTGCCGAGTAAGTTTCATCTTGATATAATTATTTTATGAACGTTTCAAAGTATGTTAAAGAAGACGCCGGCGTGGCGTTGGCGCTAATAGAACAGTCGGAGAATCTGGTAGACGCTCCGGTTGATTATTTTATTGCAAAAAGCAGACGGACGCAAACGGAAACGTCCGATAGCGAAAGAATCGGCGGAACGCTTGCGAGAAAGTATACCGTTTTGGCTCGCGAAGGGGAACAGGTTATTGGACTTGCGAGCATGGACAACGAAGGCAACGTAGGGCTTCTCATAGTCGGCGAAGGCGAGAATACCGATAAAGTCGCAAGCGCTCTTTTGCGCGCGTTGGAGCGAAGAGCGGAGAAAAGAGAGATTCCGCATATTATCGTTTTATCTACTTCGAAATCCGAAGACATTTTACAAAGACGCGGATTTGTTGCATATGACAATAGCGAAGACAGCAACGGCGAGTCTTTGATGGTCAAAGAGATCGTATCAAAAGACGAATTTTCTTTGTCCCCAGAGAAAGTTAAAAGACTGGATCTTGATTCGTCAAAACCTGTCAAAGTTGAAGGCAAGACTTCGGCGCTTCCAGCGGTACTTTTAGGTATCGCGTGCTTTTTCGTAATTTTGCTTGTAATTTTATCGGTTGCTAATTATCAAAACTACGCCGCGGCAGACGCGCTCAAAAAATTGCTGCCTTTTATTCTTATTGTCGGAGCGATTTTCATTGCTGCGGTCGTTATATTTACGCTGTACGTTGTCAGGGGCAAATCTTTGAAAAAAGAAATTTTATCAATGAGCGTTACCAACGCTATGATCGCTTCGGATATAATAACTACCCAAAGCGGTAGAAGAAAAAGAAACGGAAGATACGAATACGCTTTTTGCGAAGTGTCTTTTACTTACGTTTTTTATGACGAAAATATGAAAAAACGCAGCGATAAATTCAAATATAAGTATCAAAATTCGGCGCCTTATTTCTATAAAGGACAGGAGTTGGTAGTCGCCTTTTCCGAAGATAAGAGTTATTTGTTGCGGAAATATACGTTGGCGACTTTCGGAGATAGTCTATTGAATACCGAAAGAGCAATAAGCGACGCTCCTTTAGCGGATGAAGATATCGGACGTTCGGAACTTTCGGGCATAAAGGCGGAAGATTATGTTCCTTTGGAAGCGCAAGGTAAATACGCGCTGTATCCGATTTGCGTATTTTTAATGTGGTGCGTTGCCATCGTAGCGACGTGTATTCTAAATTATTCGTTTTCTAAGCAATCGGGTAAATCTTTTTGGGACGTTTCTTTGCCGATCGCGCTATTTGCGGTTGTCGCTACCGTTACTCTTTTAGGGGTTGCTGTATTCAGCGCTTTTCCGTTGTTGCGAGCGTGGATAAATTATAAGAAATTGCGTCAAAAGAAAGTCAGATTTGCGCAAGGTAAATTGATCTGTCAAGACAGCGTTTACAGTTCAAACAATAAAAACGTGTTTTTCTGCGTTTACAAAACTGCTTATAAAGAAGAAAAGCGTATAAAGATCTTCCGTATGTTTGCGCAAGACAAAGTAAAAAACGGCGATACTAATGTGATTGTCGCTTACGACGAATCCGTTGCCGTCGTGTTGATCCCGAAAAATAAAAAGTAACAAATTTTTCATGAAGACCTACTTCAACGGTCAAGCGGTTCTGCTTTTCCGTTGAAGTTTTTTTATTTGTGTGTTTTCGTTTAGAAATTCTAAAAATTTGTTATTAGAGTTTGTTTCTGTAATTGAATTTTCTCAGTACCTGTTTTTTTCTATTTGTGGTAACTTCCGTGTATATCTGAGTAGTGGCGACGCTGGCATGACCGAGTATTTCTTGCACAGACCTAAGATCGGCGCCGTTTGCAAGAAGATTAGTAGCGAAAGTGTGGCGAAGATAGTGGGGAGTGGAGCGCGCGTTTACGTTGGCTTTTTTTGCGTATTTTTTGTAGATGTTTTCAATACCGTTAATAGAGATGGGCTGACCGTATCTGTTGACGAAAAGATGTCGGTTTTCGGATTTTTTTCTTTCTCTTATCAAAGTTGCGATTCTATTCCAGGTAACGGAAGAAGATATGTAAATCAAACGTTGCTTGCGTCCCTTACCGTGAATGAGAAGCGTTCTTTCAGAAGATATCACGTCTTCTATCGTAATAGAAGCCGCTTCGCCTATACGAATGCCTGTGCTTATTAGAAGATCTATCAAAGCGGAATCTCGCATATAAATCTTTTTTGCAAAAGTCGAAAGTCCGTCAGTATCTTTTTCAAAGCAGTCAAGCATTTTGGACACTTCCGTAACGGAAAGAGTCTTCGGCAGACGTTGTTCCTGTCTAAATCTAAACTTCAATTTTGCAAAAGGGGATAGCGAAATATAATCAAGATTTACAAGGTACTCGTAGAATATCTTCAAAGTTATTATTTTTCGTCTAATAGAAGAGTCTTTTAGTTTCAAATCATCGTGAAGATAAGCGATAAACGCGCAAATATCAGGATGCAGAATGTCTTCTTCATATTTGAAGTATTGATTCAAGTCGATAGAGTAAGCGGTAAGAGTCTTTTTAGACAGGTTTTTGGTTGATTGCAAGAATTTGATAAAATCAGATAAATATTCCATAATTTCTCCATAAAAATTTATTTTTCTCTTGAAAAGTATAACAGTTTATGATACAATATGGTAAAATTAACTAACTATTATTTGGGGATAAAAATGCAAATTAACTCCTGTTTTGTCATTATGGGTTTTAATGTTAAAAGAAATGAAGATGGTAAAGAATATAATTTAAATAAATCTTACGAAAAAATTATTAAAC
>JAIEEW010000024.1 GCA_029067255.1 Clostridia bacterium
ACGAGTTGTCGGGCGGGCAGAAACAAAGAGTGGCGATCGCCAGAGCGCTTATAAAAGAGCCGGAAATCATTATGGCAGACGAGCCTACCGGCGCGCTTGATTCGAATACGGGCAAACAGGTCTTCGATACGCTCAAAAAACTTTCTGAGAATAAGTTGGTAATAGTAGTATCGCACGATAGAGAATTTGCCGAGTACTACGGCGACAGAGTAATAGAACTGGCCGACGGAAAGATAATTTCCGATATCACCAAAGAAACCGCCGAGTCTCGTAAAGAAAGCGAAGGCTTGAGCGTAGTCGACGACAAAATACTTCATATCCGCAAAGGCTACAGACTTACGCCTGACGATTTGGATAAGATCCAGCGCTATTTGGACGGCGCTGAAAGCGATACGATAATATCTATGGACGAACGCTCTAATGCGACATTCTGTCAGATAGCGCGTATCGACGAAGACGGCAATCAGGAAGTTTTCCGCGATACGGACAACGCGGTGTTGTCAGAAGAAAACAAAAAGTACGACGGGTCCAGCAAATTTATCAGATCCAAACTTCCGTATTCGCACGCTTTTAAGATAGGTTCCAGTTCCTTAAAGACAAAGCCGTTCAGACTGTTTATGACCATATTGCTTTGTTTTATAAGTTTTGCAATGTTCGGCTTAGCGGATACGGTAGGCTCTTACAATAAGGTCAAGACGACGGTGAATTCTATTGTCGACAGTAATTATGACAGCGTTGCGTTTGGCGCAAAAATACGTAACGGCGAGTATTATTCGACTGTCAACGGCGGATCGTTAAAGGATTTGGAAAGGATTGAAGAAAAGTCTGGAATAAAATTTACCGGAGTTGCCGCGGGCAGCGATAGATTCAACGTTTTTGAATCCAACAAATTGATGGGCGCAAATTACTCTAACTACTATATGCAAACGATAAAGGGATATTTGCCTGCAGGAGAAGAAAATTTCCAAAAATACGGTTTTACAAATTTGACAGGTAGACAGCCTATCGCTTCCAACGAACTGGTAATAACCAAATATATTTACGACCATTTTGCGCTTGCCGGTCTTGTATGTACATCAAAAGATGGCAAACAAGAAGTGATAAAGCCTACGGATTTTAGCAATGAAAAAGAGTTTCTTGACCTTTCTCCATCTATTTCCGTTAGCAACTATAATGCGGCGGGCAAGGACAAAAATTGGAAGATAGTCGGCATAGTCGATACGAAAGCCGACCCGTCGGGTAGATTTGACGCGCTAAAACCCAGCGAAAACGCAAACAACGATAATATTTCGACTTATTTGCTAAGCGCGGAATGCGAACAGTATTTTTCATACGGATATCATTCGTTGGGATACGTCAGCAAAGAAGCGTACGATAGCATTATAAACGGACTTGTTTCGTCTTCCGAGAGCGCGATAGGCGTGTCCGTACAAGGATTTATGAATTTCCAGTGCGGAAATAGTTATTATAGTTTAGATTTCGCTCAATCAGCGAATGACGAAGCGTTGAGCCAACTTGAAATATTATGGTTGGACGGCGAGCGTACTACGCTTGCGGATAACGAGTACGTAATAAATATAAATACGGCGGAAAGTTATAATTATTTCAACTATATAAATTATGACAATATCGGCGAAACGGAAATCAAATATAGCAAGAATTATTTTGCGGGAATGGTTCAGGTAAGATTGTCTACGTTCAATGAGTTGCAAAACGCGCATTACGATGTCGGATACTATGAAGCGGCAAACGATTTGACGTTGGAACAAATTGAAAAATTTAGAGAGTATGTCAAGAGTATTCAAGACGATTACAACGAAGGAGTAATGAAAGAATACATTTATGCGCTGGCGCGTTCCGCGAATACGTACTCTTACGGAATAAGTTGTAACTATGACGGACTTGAAGAGAATATAGATTTGATGTCTCCGCACGAATTAAAATTCCTTTATTCGGGATATTTGAAAGAGAACTATAATTTTGGTATTTATGATTATGAAACGCATGACTACATATATATTCCCGGCGGCGGAAGAGAAAACGCGATAGGTCTTGATTGCGGTAAAGTCGCAAGAGAGTATTACGGCATGAAATGGTATTATCCGCTATGTATGGAAGCGTTGGATATTTCAACGATTTCGCTAAGTAGAGTTGAGCATTATATCAAAAACGGCGGCGGTTATAAAAGTTTTGAAGACGGAAAAATCGTAGGATTCTATATGAAAAAGGGTAGCGTGGATGAAAACGGCGAATTGAACAGAGACCGCAACGACATTGTGATCAACAACGAATTATATAAAATGGCGCAGAATAACGAGCCGTTGATTTACTCTTTCTTTATTGCCCCGATGCCGCAAGATAAGGAGACTATCGAAAAACTGGTAAATATCCATTACGACGAGAGCGCAGACAGGGGACTGGAAATGCAAAACGGAGTTACGTTCATGTTGGATATGGTCAACGAATTGTTGGAAATGCTTGGACAAATATTCCTTTACGTAGGTATAGGTCTTGCGGTATTCTCGATGTTGCTTTTGAGCAATTATATCGCGGTATCAATTACCTATAAAAAACGCGAGATAGGAATATTGCGAGCGGTAGGCGCAAAATCTAGCGACGTCTTCTCGATCTTCTTCAGCGAGAGTTTGGTTATAGCGCTTATCAACTTCGTAATTGCGGCAGTCGTTTGCGGAGTAGGCTGTATGTTGCTCAACAATATGCTTAGAAACGAATACGGTCTGCAGATCACGCTGCTAAATTTCGGAATAAGACAGATAGCGGTAATGCTTTTGATAAGCGTAGCCGTAGCGGTCATATCGAGTTTCCTGCCGGTTTACAGACTGTCGCGCAAAAAGCCGATAGAAACTATAAGGACGGCTTAACGCGATCTTTTAGGGAATTAAAGTCCTTCGTTCAAAGCGAAGGACTTTTTCTTTTGACGCGTTAAAGATTTTGCGCGCACTCGGTTGAGATGTTCAAAACGTTTGAATTGCGTTCGTAGATTTCAGGAAGATAATCTATAAGTTGAGAGTAATCGACGTTTTCGTCGCCGACTTCTATAGTAAGTCCGAGTTTTTGAAAAGTCGCGACGTACCAGTCTTTATACCCGCCCGCGCTGCCGTAGGAATTCAATAGCGGATAGCCTGTCGAGTCGGATATTCTTTGCGCGCACTCCGTTCCGTTGTCTACGCATCCGAAGCCTTTATATATCACGTTGCCTTTGGCGTGGTAACTTAGAGTAACCGACGGTTTCACTCTTTCGGTAAGACTTCTCAAAGCAATATTTTCATATTCGGAAAAGGGGTGTTGACCGATATAGTTTGCAGGCGAAGGGTAGGTTACGTTTTGCGTGCCTTCGCCCCACAACGCGTTGAAGTTTACGTTCAAATCGACGGCGCGAGCGTTGGCTTTCCACAACGAAAAATCATCGCTTCCGCCGTTGACGTTTTTAAGAAAATCTTTTAGGCTTTGCTCGGGTATGCTGCTCAGTCCTTGTTGAACGAGAAGCGCTCCGTCTACGTTTACCATAGGAACGCACCATACGCCGTAAGAGCCGTTGTAGTTTTTCATCATTTCCAAAACCAGCGGGGTAGTAACCCATTCTCTTGCGTGTATCGACGCGTGCAACAGCGTCTGACCGCCCGTCTTCGAGCCTTTGAAGACGCAAGGTATAGGTCTTCCCAAAAGAGTGTAACCTATATCGAAAACTTCCGCGCCCTGCGATTGCAAAATATCTAAATCGTTTTGAAGTTCGTTTAATCCGTACATACTTCTTTATATTCGCGTCTAAAGCGTATTGTTACAAATACGCTATTGCAAAGTCGCCGACTATTGTTGGCAAAACTCGCCTTATGTGATAAAATATATCTATGGAAGAAATAGATAAGATCAAGTTTATGCGAATCGCGCTCAAAGAAGCGTATAAAGCCGCCGAAGAAGACGAAGTCCCGATAGGCGCGGTAATAGTCAAAGACGGCAGAGTGATAGCCAGAGCGCGAAACAAAAAAGAAAAACGCAAATGCAGTAATTATCACGCGGAAATAATCGCGATAGAAAAAGCGTGTAAAAAGATAGGCGACTGGCGGCTCAACGAATGCGATATATTCGTAACGTTGGAGCCGTGCGCGATGTGTTCCGGCGCGCTTATCAACGCAAGAATAGGCAATATCTATTTCGGCGCTTACGATCCGAAAGCGGGGTGCTGTTCGACTCTGTACAATCTTCCCGCAGATAAAAGGTTCAATCACAGACCCGATGTTATAGAAGGCGGAGTGTTGCAAGAAGAGTGCGCGCGAGTTCTCAGCGACTATTTCAAGGGCAAACGCAGACAAAATAAGAATATTGCCGAAAATTCTTGACATGGCAATCAAAATACTGTTTAATTATATAACGCGTCCAAATTTCAAAGACGCGATAAATGCGAGGTAAAATATGCTTATAGTCGGACTGGGCAATCCCGGAAAAAAGTACGAGAATACGATACACAACATGGGATTTATGACGATCGACGTATTACTGGACAAGATGGGCGCGATTTTGGATAAGAAAGGTTGCGACGCTTTGTATTGCGTTCAGTATATAGGCGGCAAAAAGCATATTATAGCAAAACCGCAGACGTATATGAATCTCTCGGGAATAAGCGTAAAACAACTTGCAAATTCAAACAAGATCGATTATTCGCAAGTATTGATAATTTACGACGATATTGATTTGCCGCTCGGCAACGTAAGAGTGCGAAAAGACGGTTCCGGCGGCAGTCATAACGGTATGAAAAACATAGTCGCCGAGTGCGCAACTACGGCGATTGCTAGAGTAAGAATAGGCGTGGGCGACGAAAGAAACGGCAGAGATCTTAAGGATTACGTTCTCTCCAAAGTCGGCAAAGAAAAACGGGCGATACTCGACAGAGTTTTCGACGCGGTAGCGGACGGAATTTGGCAATATATGATAGACAGCGATATAGACGCGCTGATGAGAAAACTCAACGGCAAACTCGTTTGATATAATAAGGTTTTATTTCGGCGGTAAATACGCTGTTTGGAAAAGATAATATGAACGTAAAAGAGTTATTGCAACTCAATACTTTGGGCGGAGAATTTGCCAACCTGTACGGCGCTGTGCGGGAGGGGCGTAACTGCGCTGTCTTTTCACTGGGAGAAGGCGAGAAAATACATATCGCTTCTCAACTGGACAAGTTTGTACTGTACGTCGCAAAAGATTCGTTCAGGGCGAATACTGTTTTCAATAGATTAAAAGATTTTTACGGCGAAAGAGTGGGATTTTTACCCGCCAACGAAGAATTGTTGCTTCACAGAAAAACTTATCATAAAAGTATTCTTGCGCAGAGAATAAACGCGCTCTACGATCTTTCGCAGGGAAAACTTGATTGTCTTGTGGTGTCTCCGCAGACTCTTACGCAATTTTTGCCGCGCAAGGATTCCATTGCCGATTGCGTTGTCAATATAGCAAAAAATCAAACGCTGGATATGTATAAATTTATTGACAAACTGGCGGAAATGGGGTATGTACGCGAAGACGCCGTTGAAGAGAAGAATACTTTTTCGGTAGCGGGCGATATCATAAGTGTATTCCCGTCGCAGTTGGATATGCCGATAAGAATATCGTTTTTTGACGATATCGTAGAGTCTATCAAA
>JAIEEW010000240.1 GCA_029067255.1 Clostridia bacterium
AAATGAAAGTTAAAATATTTATAGCGAAAAATATAAATATTACATATTTATTTTAGGGAAGATGGGAAATGAAAAAGACATTTACAAAGATAATTTTGACGTTTTTGATACTCGCTATGGCGATATCGGTTTTTGTCGCTTGTAAGACACAGGAAACGTACAGCGTGAGTTTCGTCAGCGAAGACGGAGCGTCGACAGACGCTATGACAGCCGAGCAGGCTAAGGAGTATCTTGCAAGTTTACCTACTAGAGAAGGATATGTTTTTAAGGGATGGTATCTCGATAAAGACGTTTGGGAGCAAGAGATCAAGTCAACTGAAGACATTGAAAAGTACATAGTAAGCGGCAACGTAAACGTTTACGCAAGGTGGATTCCTATTGTTGACGCAATAACGATTTTATTTCTCGATTACAACAAAGCGAGTTTGTTGGAGTATCAATGCGATCGCTCTGACGTTGATTTAGCATTTTTGAAACCTTCCCAAAAGCCAAACGATGAAAAATATACGTACACTTTTGATCACTGGGATTGCGATCTAAGCGATCTTACGCAGGCTTACTATACCGCAACTCCGGTATACAAGGCAGATTTGAGAGTATTTGAAGTAAAATACTACGACGAAGGCAAATTGATCTATACCGAAAAAGTTAAATACGGAGAAAACGCAAATTCAAGCAGAGTTAAGCCTGAAAAGAAACCGTCTACGCTCAAATATGATTACAATTTTGTAGGTTGGGACGGCGTGTCTACTAATATCACTGCGGACGTTAATCTCAACGCAAAGTATGAAGAGAGCATTAGACAGTACAACGTTGAATTCAATTACGGCGACGGTAAGAAAGAAATTAAAAAAGTTAATTACGGAGAAGCGGCAGTTGCTCCGCAAAATACTCAAAAGAAGGATACCGCTCAGTATAAATACGATTTCATAGGTTGGGACAACGTATTTGACAATATACAAAAAGATACTGTGGTAAACGCTAAGTATACTCAGCAGTTGCAAGTATACGAAGTAAGTTTTTGGGTAGACGACACTTGTATCCAGTCCACTAAGGAGAAATACGGCTCGGAAGTTATCGCGCCTTCGCCTGTCGTAAAAGTGAAAAACGACGGATATATTTATGAGTTTGTGGGTTGGAGCGAAAGTTTTGACTTTATCACTAAAGATACGAAAGTCAAGGCTAATTTTGTGGCGCATTCGCAGACCTTTACAGTCAAGTACGTTGATTGGGACGGAACGTTGCTTTATACCGACGAAGTAGAAACGGGCGAGAGTTCCGAATATGGCGGATCAACTCCCAAACGCGCGTCAAATCCACGCGTGAAATATACGTTTATAGGCTGGTCTGATAGCGCAAAATTGAACGACGTCAGAGAGAGTTTCAAGGTTGAGGCTCTGTACAGAGAAGATATAATGAATTACAAGGTTGAATTCAATTATGGCGGCGGCAAGCAAAAAATCTCATACGTTGATTATGGCAAGGCTGCGGTCGCTCCGGAAAATGTTGAAAAGAGCGATACCGCTCAATATAGATACGAGTTTATAGGCTGGGACAATTCTTTTGATTGCATACAATCGAATACGGTAGTCAACGCAATGTATTCCGAGCAGATTCAGGTATACGAAGTAAGTTTCTATGCCGGCGATAAATGCATACAGGCTACTAAAGAAAAATATGGCGCGAAAGTAACCGCTCCGTCTAAAGTGGTTTATGATCCGGGCGACGGATTCGTTTACGTTTTCGCCGGTTGGGATAATGATGATTATCTCAACGTTCAAGGCAAAACGGAAGTCAATGCGAAATTTGATAAGCAATCGCAGTCGTATGAAATCAAATACGTTGACTGGAACGGTAAAATTTTGTACGTAGATACCGTACAATCCGCTCAAGCGTCGACTTATAAAGGCGAAACTCCAAAAAGAGCGTCCGATCCGCAAAACGAGTATGAATTTATAGGTTGGGTAGACAGCAACAAAGAAGACGTAAGTGAAAAATTGAACAAGGTTACGGAAAGTTTTGAAGTATACGCGGATTATTCTGAGAATATCCGTAAGTATACGGTTACGTTCATTTACGGCGACGATAAAACTTACTTGATTGAAAACGTACCTTACGCTTCCAACTTAATAGGACAGGAACCAAAAGTTGAAGATACTAAAAAGACTTCTACAGATCAGTATGACTTTACGTTTATAGGTTGGCAAGGCTATCTCGGTTTTATTGCAGACAATATAACAGTCGAAGCGTTGTATTCAGAGACGGTAAGAAAATATCTTGTCAAATTCGTCAATGACGGAGAAGTCGTTAGAGCGCAGGAAGTGGCTTACGGAGATCACCCGAGCGCGCCGACCGTCGTTCCGATGGCAAATACCGTTCAGTATAATTACACGTTTGAAGGTTGGGGCTTAGTTGAGAATCCGTTTATTTCAGTAAATGACGAATTCGCTCCTATAAACGTCTCGGAAACAGTAGTTACCGGCGAGATAACTTATACTGCCGTTTATTTGAGAAAAATTCAGCAGTACGTTATTACTTTCTTCAACGAGCAAGTTTTGGGCAACAGAGTAGAAGTTGGAAAGATAACGGTGGATTACGGCGCGGACGCAACGCTTTTGGCGCCGATTGTAACGAGAGATAAAACGCAGTCGCACGAGTATACGTTCAGCGAGTGGAACAGAGATATTACGTTCGTATCTTCTCATATGGAAGTTGACGCGAAGTATACGGAAGCGTTAAGAAAATACTGGGTAATCTATTTCAACGACGTCAGCGACAGCGATGAGCAAATATATGAAGAATATTATAGAGAAGAAGTAGAATACGGCAAGGCGGTAATGAATAAGCCTGAATCGCCTACAAGAAAATCGACAGTGGGATTCGACTACGTATTCGCAAGATGGACAAAAGGCTTGGACGATACTAAGTTCAGCGATGAAAACAACGTTTTGGGCGATACCGAGATATATGCGGAGTATGACGATATTAGAAGAAAATACCTAGTTACGTTCTTCGATTTGTCAATGTACGAATTGATTTCTAGAGTGGAATTGTATTACGGAGAAACGATATCTACGCAGATTGAGCGCGACGGCTATTACTTCGACGCATGGTATAGAGATCCTGATTGCTCGATAATGTTCAATACTGATACCGAAACCGTAGACGGAATATTGATGCTGTTCGGAAATACTATAATCAACGGTATAGAATACAGTGGCGATACTATCACCGGATACAGCGGAACATTGACCAACGTAACGCTTCCAAGAGTCATTAAAGGCACAAAGATGAAGAAAGTCAAAGACAGAGCCTTTGAAAATAATGCAGTTATGGAAAGCATTTATATTCCGGACTGCTACAAGTTGGGACGTCTTGTGTTCAAAGATATCGCAGAATTGGATATATATACTCAAAGCAAAGGATTAGGATTGTTGGATTATCCGGCTGGTTGGTCTGTTGACTGGAACAGTAACGTTTGGGGGGTAGACGGCAAACTTGACACTTCAAATAAAGGTCGTTTAGTTACCAACAACGTTGAAAATATTGTAACGTCGGGCGATTACAGATACATCTTGATAGCAAGCGATAAAAATACCGCTATAATCGATAAGTTTGTCAACAACAATGCGGCTAGAGCGTATATCAAGGCTAACCTTAATTACAATAAGCCGTCGTTCAATTACGTTGAAAATATCGACGAGAAGACGGGACAAAAGAGAAATATCTATACGATCAGTTATGAAGAAAAGGTATTTAACATTACGACGATTTCTCAGTCGGCATTCCAGGGTTGCGAGAATCTCGGAAGTATATTTATACCTAAGACGATCACTACCGTCAAGAAATATGCGTTCAGCGGTATTACTGCTAATTTGTATATTCAATATGATAGCAGACCGAGCGGTTTCCACGCATTGTATTGGAATTCTAACCGCGATTCGAAAGACGAAAGCAAGAGAACGGTTTACTGGGGAGTAATAGGTATGGATCAGATAGGCGAATTTACCTATATCTTCAAGAATGACAGAACTGCTATCGCGGCGGAATACAACGGCAACACGACTTTGGGAGAAGTTACGATACCTGATACGGTAGAATACAGAGAATCAAGCGATTCCACAGTTACTGTCGAATATACGGTAACGGAGTTGGGCGACGAACTCTTCGCTACCGGTATGATGTCATTGATTTCTTTCTCTAAGATTAAGTTGCCTGCAAACTTGAAGAAGATAGGCAAGAAAGTATTCTATATGAACAAGAGTCTTTCTAAGATAGAACTGCCATCTACTCTTGAATCAATAGGAGATTACGCATTTGTCGGTACGGCAAGTTTGAAAGAGATATTCATACCGGCCGCAATAAAGGAATTCGGAGCGTTCTGTTTTGCAGGATCCGGCGCTACTATATACGTAGGCAGAACCAAGCCGACTCTTCCGACGGATAAACCTACTCGCGGCGCGTACTGGAATATTAAACTTGACGTAACGGATATCGGCAAACTTACCAACATCAAGGATATATTCGGATTAGTCTTCAGCCCTGAATACTTGCCTACGTACTGGAACGTTGCTGGACAGTATGAAGAAGTTGCAAGCGAAACGGGTAGAAAGACAACCTTCACGTACATGCTTTACAATGACGGAACGGCAAGTTTGGTATCATACAATTCTACACAGTTGCAAGTGCAGAATTACCGTATACCGGAGACTGTTACAGTAGGAGATAAGACGTATACGGTTACACAAATCAAGGACAGCGCGTTTAGCGGTTATACGGATCTCAAAACCGTGTTTATTCCTGCGACGGTAACTCAAATAGGCGTAAACGCATTCTCGGGTTGTAAAAATCTGACTATAAGTACTGCTTTCGCTGAGAGTGAAATACCAAAAGGTTGGGATAGTTCGTTTAACCCTGACGGTCGACCCATAAATTACAGCGCTCAGTAACCTGATTGCGGTGGGATACAATCTGTAATATACAGTTAATTATTAAACAAGGCGGGATTTCCCGCCTTGTTTAATAATTTCTCTTTTTATCCGCAAGTCAGCCAAATTTCTTCTATTTTTATCAATATATTACATTGTTCTAAAAAAAGTGTACTTTTCCTGACCCACTTATATTGCCAAAACTTTTTCATTATTGTATACTTATAGTGAAAAATTGCTTGATT
>JAIEEW010000241.1 GCA_029067255.1 Clostridia bacterium
TGGGAATACCCTTTTCTTCCAAAAGTCTGAACATGTGGTTGCTGCATACGTTGTTTACAACGCCCTTGCCCATGATCGTGCCCTTTTTAAGTCCGTTGAACGCCGTAGCGTCGTCTTTGTACGATACCATAACGATGTCTTCGTCCGTGGTCGCGTATACTCTTTTTGCTTTGCCTTCATAAAGCTGAACGGTCTTTTCCATAATAATCAATTTAACTCCTTTTGTAATTTTTCATCGTCGCTTTTAATTTTTTCTGCCATATTATTCTTATAATCTTGCATTTTTTTCATAAGGTTGGGATATTTTATCGAAAGAATCTGTATTGCCAAAAGTCCTGCGTTCAGTCCGCCGTTGATAGCCACGCATGCCACGGGTATACCCGAAGGCATTTGCACCATTGAAAGCAGCGAATCCAGTCCGTCCATTGTAGAACTTTTTACTGGAAGTCCGATTACAGGCAACGGCGTGTACGCCGCTATTACTCCGCCGAGATGAGCGGCTTTTCCTGCTGCGCAGATGATTACTTCGATATTGTTTTCGATAGCGTTGTTGGCAAAATCGTGAGCCAGTTGCGGAGTGCGGTGAGCGGAAATTACTCTCGCTTCTACTTCGACGTCAAACTTCTTCAAAATGTCGATTGCCGGCTTTACCGTGTCAAGGTCGCTTACGCTTCCCATAATAATTGCTACTTTCGGCATAATTGCAAATCTCCTTAAAGATAAAAAATATTAAAAAATTACACTAACATATTAACATAATCGAATAATCAAATGCAAGGATTTTCGCAGGAATTTCCGACTATAATTCCTTGTATTTTTCGTACCGCCTGAACATTTTATAGACAGAACGGTTTTTTGTGTCAAAATCTTATCCACACCCGCAAAAACCCTGTAATATCGACATTTTCAGGAGTTATCCACATAGTTATCCACATTAATCGATAGTTATCCACAGGTCATAACGGGCAAATTTTGTCGATTTATGTCGGTTAAAATTTAGTCAAATAATTTCTATTACGAAATATTTATGGACAATATAGGGCATTTTGACAATAAAAAGTCTCAGATTTATTTTGCCTTAAAAGCGGTTTATAAACAAATATTATCTTTACGCTGCAATCGACGATACAAAAAACGGCGGAAAATTTTTCCGCCGTTTTGAACGTTTGAAAATCACGCCAGTTTTTCGGCGATTTTTTTGAGAAAATCAACGGTATTGAGTTTGACTATTTTCGCTTCGCATTTATATATTGAAGCAAGATCTCCAGTCATATATCCGCTTTCTATCGTATCAACAGTCGCCTTTTCCAACCTATCTGCAAATTCAACCAAAGCGTCTATCCCGTCCATTTGTCCTCTCTTTCTAAGTCCGCCGCTCCACGCGTAAATCGTTGCCACGGGATTAGTTGAAGTTTCTTCTCCTTTAAGATATTTATAATAGTGCCTTGTAACCGTACCGTGAGCCGCTTCATACTCATAGTTTCCATCGGGAGAAACAAGTACGGACGTCATCATTGCAAGCGAACCGAACGCCGTCGCAACCATATCGCTCATTACGTCGCCGTCGTAATTCTTGCACGCCCAGATTATACCGCCTTCCGACCTAACTACTCTCGCAACCGCGTCGTCTATCAAAGTATAGAAGTACTCGATATTCGCTTCTTCAAACTTACTTTTATATTCGTTTTCATATACGGAAGCGAATATATCCTTAAATCTGTGATCGTACGTCTTAGAAATCGTATCTTTAGTGGCAAACCAAAGCGACTGACGGGTATCAAGCGCGTAATTAAAGCAACTTCTTGCAAATGAAGTTATGCTCTTATCAGTATTATGCATACCCATTACTACCCCGCCCGACTTGGAAAAATCGAAAATTTCTATCTCGCGGCGGCCGTCAGCGTCGTCGATTACCAACTTCGCCTTGCCGTCTTTTTTTACATAACTCTCAACGTCTTTATATATATCGCCATACGCATGACGCGCTATCGTAATAGGTTTCGTCCACGTAGGGATATACGGAGTGATGCCTTTTACCATGATCGGAGCCCTGAAAACCGTACCGTCAAGAATTGCTCTGACCGTACCGTTAGGACTTTTCCACATTTGAGTAAGATTATATTCTTTTACTCTTTGCGCGTTTGGCGTGATCGTTGCGCATTTTACGCCGACGCCGTATTTCTTTATCGCATTAGCCGAATCAACAGTTACTTTATCGCCAGTCTTTTCTCTGTTTACTAGTCCTAAATCATAATATTCGCTTTTCAAATCGACATTTGGCAAAATAAGTATATCTTTTATCCATTGCCAAATATGCCTTGTCATTTCGTCGCCGTCGAGTTCGACGATAGGCGTAGTCATTTTGATTTTTTCCATAAAACGTACTCCAAAAATCTATTCCGAAAGTATTTCGTCGAACTCTCTCTTACAAACGCGATTATATTTATCAATACAATCTCTTATCAAAAAAAGTTCGACGGTCGGAAAATTACTTTTTGATTATACATTTTTTATAGAAGTTTTGCAAGCGTTTGCGCCGTTGTTGGCGTAATATTGCAAGACCTTTGAAGAGTAACAACTTTCCTTTTGCTCCTTAAAGTCTTTGATTGCTTCTTCTACCGTAATATTTATTATATCTTTTAGTCTCAAATCTCTGTCTTCGTACAAGTATCCCGCGAGCGAACCCGGAATCGTATTGATTTCGTTCAAGTATATCTCGCCGTTGGTATTGTCCAACATGAAATCGCAACGAATAATTCCCTTACATTCCAACGCGCTGTACAGTTTTACCGTCATATTTTGTATTTTTTTACTTTCGTTTTCGTTAAGTTCAGCGGGAAAAATCCTTTTTGCCGACGTCTTTGATATTTTTCCGCCGCCTGACATATATTTATCTTCAAACGTTAAAAACTCCTGCCAACCTACCGGCTCTTCAAGCGTGGACGGATACGCCTTATCTTTACTCTTTATGCAAGCGCAATTTATTTCCTTAAAATCAGTCAAAGCCTTCTCGATTACAACTTTTTTATCATAGATAAAAGCAACTTTTAGATTTTCTTCCAACTCTTCTTGATTTTTACAAATCGATATCCCTATCGAAGAACCTTGTTTTGCAGGTTTAACGATAAGCGGAAATCCTATTCTGGCTACGATCTTATCAAGACATTCTCCGCTTTCGCCTTCAAATATAGTTCCGTACGGAAGGACCGGCAAAGATAATCTTTTACAAAACATCTTGCATACGGACTTATCCATTCCTATCGCGCTGGCAAGCACTCCGGGCGAAGTATAAGGAATTCTGTTCACTTCCAAATAACCTTGCAACGCGCCGTTTTCTCCTAAGCCGCCGTGAGTACACAATAGAGCGCAATCTATATTTGCGATTTTCTTGATTTTACTTTTTTTCAAAGCAAAAAGCGCGCCTTGATCTAGAACAACTTTTTTACCGACATCGCCGTTTGGTCGAGAATATGTCTTTATCTCGTTGGGATTTTCAGGAAGATAAAACCCGTCTTTCCAAAACATAGGATAAATTTTATACTTTGTTTTATCAACGGCTTCCATAGCCTGTATAGCAGTTATTATTGAAATATCCTTTTCACAAGAATTTCCCCCGAAAATTATAGCCAAATTTTTCAATTTACACCTCCAAAAATTTAATACGAAAACCCATTGAACATTGTTCAGTAATTGTCCGGCAAATCGTTTTGCAACAAAAGCACGTCGCCCTTTTTCAACATTGCGGAAAAAATATTTTTCGCGTCGTCTAAATGAGAAACCGTATAGATATTTTTGTCGCAATACCCTTCAGAAAGCATCCCCAGTCTTATATTTTCCTTATTAATGCCTATTAAAATAGCCACATCTGCTACGGAAGCGATACTCTCCCCCAACTCAAAATTTGCCTTTTCCTGCCCCGCTCCCATCTCTACCAAGCCTTGCGTTGCCACGATTTTTCTACCCTTGAAGAGTTTAAGCGTTTCCAGCGCGAGTTTTGCTCCTTCTTCGTTGCTATTGTAACTGTCGTCGATTATAGTGATGCCGGTAGGCAATTCTATTGTCTGTAGCCTATGTTCGACAGGCGTCAACTCGCCTATTCCGTTTGCTATTTGAACAATGTTCAACCCGAGTTTTCGAGCCATAGCAACACATAATAAAATATTGTTCAAATTATGTCTGCCAATCAACTTACATACGCACGCTCTCTTCTCATCTCCTATATGCAGAACAAATTTTAGTCCTTCGCTATCGCACTTGATCTCGCTGGCTTTTATCTCTTCGCAGTCTTTAAGATTGCTAGCGTATTCTTCTGAAGACACTGCAATTCTTTCGCTCGCAACGCTTTCTTCAAACATTCTTTTTACATACTCGTTGTCAGCGTTGAAAACCATGACTCCGCCGCTTCCCTTCTCTACATAATCAGACAATTCTTTTTTCGTCGCATAAATATTTTCTTTACTTTTAAACGTAGCCAAATGTTGCGAGCCCACTCCCGTAATTATCCCGTATGCAGGTTTAACAATATCGCAAAGTTCCGCTATATCGCCTTTATTTCTTGCGCCCATCTCGGCGACAAATATTTCACAGTCCTGCGGCAATTGATTTACCGCGCGGCAAACCCCCAAAGGAGTATTGTAATTACTCGGAGCGCAATATGCTTTATATTCCTGATTAAGAATTGTTGTCAGAATATTTTTTACTGTAGTTTTTGCAAAACTACCCGTAATTCCGATCTTTATCATATTCTTTCTGTTTTCCAGTTGTAATTTGCATTTTTTTATAAATTTATTGGCTATGTGTCGTTCCAATGGTTTATTTATCGCTATTGACAATGCGACGATATACGGCAGTAAGGCAAATACAATAGGAATAAATATAAAACTTAATCTTACGCTATTGATCTTTATAACGCTACCGGCAATAGAAACTGTCGCCAAAAACAATGCAGTTACAAAAGAATAAACCGCAATCAACCTTTTTGCTCTCGCCGTATAAACAAGCGGCTGATGAGTACATTTATCCCTTTCGTCAGCCAAACTGACCAACAATACTATCAAATACAAGCCTTGAACGACCAACTGAACGTAAAAACTGCCTATTGAAACGGAAATAAAGGAAAAAATCGCATTACAAAGCGAAATACAAACGGCAGAACCCCAAAGTTTGCGCTTAATACTCTTCATTTTTCGAGAGTTTACTACCCGATAACCTTCCAACTGAACCAAATTTACTATTCTAAGCGACAATACTATTGTCAGTATCCAAAATACCAAAACTGTCGCAATTATTACGCCTATTTGCATATATCCTTAAAATAACTATCCAAGATTGCCAAAAACTGCGGGTAGCAATCGAGATAACTATAATGACCTCCTTGTAAAAAAATCAATCCACTATTATATATGCCTTTCTTCAATCTCTTTGCCATATACGGCGGAGTGTCCTTATCCCTTTTGCCCCATATTATCAACGCATCGCATTTAACATCTTTCAAATACCCGTCAAGATAAAAATTAACAACGTTTTTGAAAGTCGTTCGCATATCTCCGCTCAGCGCGCGGTAATCGGCAGATCCGCAATTTGAAGTATCCATTTTGAAAAACTTTTTTAGGTTATAGGTCAGTTTTCTTATATTTTTCTTTATTGAGTATCGAGGTTTAAGTCCCGCGCTATCCACCAA
>JAIEEW010000242.1:0-6756 GCA_029067255.1 Clostridia bacterium
GTGTTACGTCTATGGGAAGCGAATCGATTTCACGTTCCAACCGCGCTTTATTTAGTTCCACTTCTTTCAGTTTTGTTTCGTAGTTGTGTATTTCCGTATTGATTTTCGCGGTATCGACCTGCAAACCAATTTTCTTTTTTATCTCGGCGGCAAAGTGTTCGTCTTTTACCAACTCTTTGATAAACTCTATTACGAGCGGCTCAATGTCCGTCTTTTTGAGATTTGCGCTGTAATCGCAAGAACGTCCCCGTTCCTGCTTATTCCGACTGCAAGCATAATACATAACCTCTTTATATGTACCGTCTTTCTTCGTCCAGCAAACCCTGTTGGCGTACATCCCACTACCGCACTTCGGGCATTTTATAATTCCCGTAAGCAAATGAGCGCGCTCTTTGCCGTATTTGGATTCGGATTTAACTCCCGTTTCCTGTCTTTTCTCGTGCGCTTTTGTCCAAAGTTCTTCATCGACAATCCCTTCATGCAAACCGTCCACCAAACAATAGTCTTGCTTGTTTACAACTTTGTAATCGGCTTTTGTGCCTTTCACTTTTTCCCGCGCTCTTCTGCCGTAAGCAATCTTGCCACAATAAACAGGATTATCCAAAAGTATCTTAATAAAATGCGCGCTGAATTCTTCGATATCGGTTTTCTTGCGCGGCATCTTTTTAATACCCTGTAAGTTAAGATATTTCGCTATTCCCGTATAGCCCATACTCGTATGAACGAACTTATCGAAAATCATCCGTACGATTTCCGCTTCATCCTCTTCTATAACCAACGTATCATCTTTCAAACTATACCCATACGGTGCGGGACCGCCGTTCCACTTGCCTTGCCGCGCTTTCTCCCTGCGTCCGTTCATAGTCTGTTCGAGAATGTTCTCGCGCTCTATCTCGGCAACCGCAGACAAAACGGAAATGAGTAATTTTCCGCTTGTCTGCGAAGAATCAATTCCTTCCTCAATGCAAAGCAAATTCACTCCATAGGACTGAATAAATTCCAACGAATTGAGAATATCGGCGGCATTCCTGCCGAAACGGGAAAGTTTATAGACTAATACGTAATCCACGTCAAGTCCTTCTTGAATATCGGAGAGCATCCGCTTAAACGCCGGACGCCCTTCTATCGATTTCCCCGACTTGCCCGCATCTTCGTAGATTCCGACTATTTGCATTTCTTCCCGTTCGGCAAATCTTTTCAAACTGTTTTTCTGCCCGTCAAGACTGTACCCCTCTACTTGCATTTCGGTACTTACTCGCGGATATAAAATGCACTTTTTACCTTCTCGATTCATTTTTCTTCTCCGTATCGGTTGAAGCGACGTTTAATACTTTATCGCCGTATTTTTTTATAAATTGCGCCATTGTATCAATGAACGCATTAAAGTTATCTTTTTCTTTATCTTTAATAAGATTGTTAAATGTTGTTCTATTGTTGTTCAAGTATCCTTATTCGGACGTTGTTCGGAATTACTCCGCGTCCTTATAGCTTTGAATACTATGTTCTCTCTTCATCGCGTTTCCTCCTTATGCGAAAAGATTTAATAGTTATTCGGTTTTCTTTTTGTCGACTTCCTCAAAACCGAAAAAGTCATCATACCCGTCCATTAGTTTTCCTAACGACAAGTCGTGTTCGGCGGCATCGTCCAATAACGCTTTGTAACCCGCCTCGATTAACTGCACCTTTGTGTAGCCGCATCTTTTCAAAAACTCGTTTATCTCTTCGGCTTTCTCTCTCGGTACACTCGTTCCCCAAACCATACATTTGGCTTTACGTTCTTCCTTGTGCTTATCCTCATAACGTTTGTCTTTTACCTTTCTGCTGTTTTCCATAACCAAACCTCCGTAAATATGTTGTGTCGTATTTATACGATTTAGTATATTCTAGCACAGTAGGCTTTTAGAGTCAAGCGTTTACGGAATGTTAATACGACTTTGGCTTATTCTAATCGTCGTCCATTGCGTTCAACATATCCACCTCATACTTTGTAAGACAAGTCGGAGTATCCCGCATCGCACCGCTATCGAACTTTTCTACCGGTATAGGCTTATCTCTCAGTTCCGCGCTCTTGGCATTAAACAGCGAACATACTATCGACTTACTTATCGTCGTGTTCATTACTATCTCTTGCAATAGCTTTACCATTTCGGCTATACATTCGTCTGATACTGTTTTTACTTCTATTGCCTGTGGACGTTGCTCCTCTTCCAACCGCACTTGGTCGCCGAGTTTACTCTCCAACAACATCGGCAACCCGTATTGTAGCGCATCGTTTACAAGCCGATTAAAGCTCTTATAGTATGGCAACAGTTTTTCGATTATCTCAAGCATATCGCAATCTTTAACCGAGATATACTGCCTTGTATTACCGCTTAATATAGCATTTCTATTCATTTAATCCTCCCTAAAAAGTGGGTTTCCCACTTGTTCGTTTTCGCCTTGCGAAAAGTCCAAAGTACATAATGGTGTACTTTGCTTTACCTGCTTCCCAACAATATAGTTTTTGGTGCAGTTTGACTATCTTGCGATTGACATTTACTTACCATTAACTTGTATTCATTCTTACAAATTCCTCCTTTTGCAATACAAAAACTCACGGCATATTACCGTGAGCCTGTAAGTGATATTTAATTTTTGGTAAATTTCTCTCTCTACTTATCAAGCGAATAGAACGCCCGAAATATTCCATTCCGCAAAAAATTTTTTACTTTTTATCTTTTCGCCCTTCCGTAAGCAATCTCGAATTTCTTTGTTGCAATACTCGCAACTGCGATTTAGCCATATTGTTTAGCTGTACAAGCCGCTCGCTTTGCGGTACATTCTGCTCAATTAGAATCGCGTTATAACTCTCCATATTGGCAATCACAAGCAACTGTTCGATTGTCGCATAGTCGCGGATATTACCTTTAAGCGTAGGATTTTCTCTACGCCATTGCGCCGCCGTTTTTCCGAATAAAGCAACGTTCAGTAAATCTGCCTCATCCGCATAAACATACTTCAACTGCTCATCCGTAAGCGTCGGAACAATATTTTCTTTGATTGCGTCAGTATGTATTCGGTAATTGACTTTTGCAAGCTCGCGTTTTGCCGACCATTCCAGTGCCTTTTGTTTTTGCGCTTTAAGCCGCTGAAATTCCGTAACCAAATACAATTTGAATTCGGGACTCAACCAACTTGCAAATTCAAACGCAATATCCCTATGGGCATACGTTCCACCATTGTTACCGGACTTTGAAATAATGCCGATTGCGTTTGTGCTTTCAATCCATTTTTGCGGTGATAGATAAAAACTGTGTCTGCCTGCCGCACTCTCAAAGGTCTCGAATTCGTGTCCTTTGAAATCAGGATTATGTAATCTTTCCCAAAGTCCCAAATAGGAAATTACGTCCTTGCTACGCATCCAAGTCGCTATCGGCACTTTCGGCTCGGACGGATTCGCATACCGCGCCAAATCCGTTAAAGATATGTAATCGTCCTTATTGATTTTCTTAAAACGGACGTCTATCCCATTTACGGTAAATTCTTTGTTTGCCATTTTATCTCCTTTTGTATTTGCTATTTCCGCTTCCATATATCAAGCGAATAAAACACCTGAAATATTCCATTTTTCAAAAATTTTTTGAAATTATTTCTTCTTGCGGAATTCGGGATTGCTGAAATGCGGCACAGGACCATCTCCGAATATGTCTATTATCTGCTCGCGTATCGGGCGCGGATCGTCTTCATCCACAACAACGATATTCTGATACTTTCTGCGAAAATCTTTGTACCGTTTCTCCAACCGTTCCTTTTGCTTCGGCAAGAATCTCTTTTGAATAAACTCTTCGGCGGTCATATCCAAACGCTTGCATATCCTTTCCGCTTCCGCGTATAACTTCTCGAAGTTTGTAGGCCTCGGTTTTTCTTTCAGCGTTTTCTTCCGATACTCCACTTCCTCACACAAGGCAAGATATACCCACCGCAACTCGTCTATTTGCCCGTCGAATATGTCGTAATAAATTCCTTGGCTGTGATGCGGCAATTTGTTCATTCGATTACTGAACTCGAACTCCGCTTCTCCCTGCGATTTATATTTTGCAAACGGACGAATAATCAAGTATGTAAGCCCAAACTTAAAATACTCGCGGTAGCTGTAAAACCAACTGATAATTTCCGCTTGTTCTTCTTCGGGCATAATAAACCGAAACATATCCCAAGCAATATCTTCGTCATCATCGGTGCGGTACTTGTCCAAAAACTTCTCCCACTGCGCTTCCGCTCTCGCTTCGTCGCTTTCGTCAGTGCCGCTTATAACCTCGTCTATTTTTGCAAGTCGTTTTGCTACATAGCTTTGCGTTTTACCGAGTTCTTCCGCTATCTCGGCTTGTGTACTATCGTCCACATAATACAGTTCATAAATCTTTCTATCTTCTTCGGATAATACCGACAGCCGTTTATCTACCGTTGCTTGCTCGACAACACTTTCAAGCGCACCGCGCTGTTTCTCGTCAAGCAACGTACCGTCGTCGTTTTCCATATCAATCTTTTTGTAGTAAGTGCGCCCGTCCGCTTTAACGTATGTAGCCTTATGCGCTTTTTCTACACGGTCTGAATTATACATTTCCGTATCCAACTCAACAAGACGGTCAAACTTATATGAATTAACTTCAACGGATGTAAGTTTACCTCTATCATAGAAGTAATACAAAAGCATACCTTCGGTCGATGCAGATTGCTTTTGCTTATTCAGTTTATATGCACGTGTTTCGGGCATAATATTCCTCACAAATTTAATCAACAAATATTTCGGGATAATTTATCATAACCGTTTTCAAACTCTCACGCAAATCATCTGGTACTATTTGTAATATCCCTTTGCTTATTTGAATTGATCGACTGTCAATTCTAATAAAATTAACATAACTCGATTTCAATAACAAAAGCGCTTCTTCACGTAAAAAGCCATATTTTTGCAAAAGTATAATAGCGTTATTACAAGTTCCATATTCAACATATTCATACCAGTCATTTTTTAACGCATCTTTTCCATGTATTTTGACTATTGCCTCTGACAAACGCAGGAAATACATTGATAGCTTATAGTTAATTACCTGCTCTAAATCTTTCATTGCCTCGTTCATAACTTGATTCTTATGTGTTAATGAATTATTATATGGCTCCAAATGATATACAGGCTCAAACGAAACTAAATATCCACCATCTCGTTGATAATGACCTATTGCACCTCTAATTATTTCATGAAGCCCACTGCTTTGCATCCATTGAGTTAAAATGACAGTGTAATATCTAATTTTTTCACCTTTACCTAATGTATCCTTCTCGTATATATCCCATCGTAAAATTGATGATAATTGTTTTAAAAACTTTAAACACACATCATAATCAAATGTAGTTGGATAATTTATCCCCAGTTCTTTAACCGCCTTATATAGAGATTCTTTTTGGCGAGCAGAAAGATTAATATCATCATCCTTATTAACGATAGCACCAAATTTAGCTCTAATATCTATGATATTTTGCGGAGATAAAACTTTATCCTTGCGAAAATCTCTTACTATATAGCTATCGTTTTGGCTACATATATCGTGCAACAACATATTAAGGCATTTAGTTGCATATTCGTATGTAACTTCAGTAAAACCGCGATCAGAATATTTTTCTCCCTGCAATAATAGATTTGTCCGTCCTTCAAGTAAAACTTGCACAATATATCTCTTACTACTTTGCTTTAATGCTTTCGAAGGAAGAAGCGTTTGGCTCGGAAGCGGTTTCAACAGGACATCTTCGTAATACTTTTTTGTTGCTTCCTCTCCTGTGAACAGAAAAACATTACCATACTCATTAAGCGTTACTCGTCCTGCTCGCCCCATTAAATTGAATGCATCCACTGCTGACATCTTCGCATTCCCTTTCTTATTATCAAATACAAATAAGTTATCGACTGGAACATTAACTCCCTCCAATAAAGTGCTGGTGCAAAAACAATAGTGAATTATACGTTCCCTAATTAAATATTCAATCTTAATGCGCACCTCTGCAGGCAACGCACCAATATGATAAGCCACGCCCTTTCTAATCAAGTTCGCTAAAAAATATTCTTTATGGATTTTTTGCTCTATTAGTTTAGCAACTTTTTCCAACTCATCTCGTCTATTGTCATCTTCTTCTATATCCATTTCACTCAGTTGCATTGCATAATTTATTGCTTTATTGGCTGAAGAAACATAAATCAAATTTCGCTTGCCATTCCCTATAAGAGTTAATGCAGACATTTTATCTTGCACATTATTTGGAAGATTTCCACAATCAACAACTGATTTAGTTAAATTATTGATGATGTTATATTTTCTGCTTGCAAAGTCTATACAAACTTTATTTTGTATAACAGGAGAAAACTCAAAAGCCTGTCCATTTGCATAGTTATCCGAAAGAGAATAGTAATTCGTGAGCTCAAGATAAACATCTGGATTAGGAATAACCGGAGATGAAAAATAGATATGTGTATCTTTACAAACTTTTAACATATCCAGTATTTTGTAATATATTATACTCCGTTTGTCCTTATCTGAAATCTTATGAGCCTCATCGATAAAAATGTAATTATACTCTATTGATGGCTGTTTTAAAAGAGCATAATATAACCTTTCAGGTGTTAAAACTGCTATAAAATTCTCATCATTTTGAAGTGAAGCAATTGCCGTTACGACTTTATGCTTTCCAACCCCCAAAATATCTGAAAATTGCTTTATCATATTA
>JAIEEW010000242.1:6766-13705 GCA_029067255.1 Clostridia bacterium
TCAAAGCTCGCGTAGGCACTATTATTACAAAATTATCCTTACAGCCTGTTTTTATTTTATTACGTATAAAATTAGTAATAACGAATGTCTTCCCCATTGATGTTGGCGCAGAAAAACTATAAAATTGATTGTTTTCAATACCATTTAATGCCTTAAGCTGTGTATCAAAATATTGTTTGTCCGTATCTGGAATATTATTGATTATCTTATGAGCCTCGACTTCAACATTTCTTAATATGTCAACACTATTAAATTGCCTATCTCCTTGATTTGGCATATTAGCGGATGCAAAATTAGAAACATTTGTGTAAATATGTTGCTTAAAAAATCCAATCTCCTTTTCGTCTGGAAATAAACTGTCAAGCAATATCACTATTTGCTGGGCAATGTTTTGGTGTTTCTCTTTTTCGGCTAATGATAGCATTTCTGCATAGCGAAGCAACTTCCTATACTCATCAGTATAATTTTCGCTATATTCAGAAAAAAGCGACTTTGAATATGCGATTAAGAGTTCTTTGTATTTCCGTTGCAAAAACTCATCTTTTTCTATATTATCAAGCAAGTAATATGATAAAGCATGTTTATCCATTTTTTATCTCTCCCCATTCAAGTTTTGCATTTCCGCTCGTTAAAGAATCCATAATCACTTTACGATCTCGTGCCGCATTGTGGAATGGCAAAAAATAAAAGTTGAACTCATAGTTGCTAACGTGATGACTATTGATTGTATTTATAATGTGGTTTTTAAAACTTAAAACCTGCTTTATGTTTTCTTCTTTTACCTTTCGATCAAATTCATCATTTGTGTCGGAAGTACCCTTATAGTCGATGCTGTATCCGATAAATATTCCGAAAACTGTTTCTTTCTTTTTTCTCGGAATAGCCATAATGTATTCTTTTATTAATTCAGCCTCCTCCTTATCTACAAGCTGATCCATTAAATGAGTGTCCAAAAGATTTCTATCCTGTGTATTCTCTGATAAATATTTCTCTATGGATTCAAATGCTTCATCAATACCTTTCTTCAATTCATTCTTAATTTTTGCTTCACCTATAACAAGTTGTAAAATTTTTGCGCCATCGCTATTAGTACGAAATTTGAAATGGATACCATCGCTTCCTTTAACATAGTCTTTAGCACTTGTTTTTAATTCAACTTTACTAAATAATTTAGGCGCATGCAAATCTTGTTCCAAAAACAAGTATAACAATATTTCTCCAAGTTCCCCTCCCGCACCTTTATCTGCTTCATTCTCAATCGGTCTCAAATGATTCAATGCGTCCAATATTATTGTTCCTTGCTTCGATGGATTATTCTCAATTTCTGCGAGCCTTTTTCGAGAAAAAACATATTTGGTAATATTGGGAAGTATATAGTCATACATCTCATCGTAGTTGAACAATTTATTCTCTGTATTCAACATAAACATCCGAAGGTAATTCTTGTTTACCACATCAAACTCTTCTTCGGAAACTTTATTGAATATCCCGAAACCTTCGGAATATGATGTTAACTTCAAATCCGACATATGATTACTCCTTTGTTACTAAAACACTTTTTCCAACGGCACCCAATGCTCATCCGCCATATCTTCGGCAAACTCAGTATTGTTAATATACAAATCATTGTCCTTATCGCGGACAAATCCCCAGCGCAATTTATGCTCGGCGGCGTACAATTTGAAAGCATTGAATTTATTTTCGATTTGTATATCGATATTTTTGTCCTTCCCCTTACTTTCGCCGCCTTTCGTTTCAATAATCCAAATTGTTCCGTCTTTCTTTTTGACGATATAATCGGCATAAAATAACCATTGATGTTGCATAGCATCAATATAAACGATTGAAAAATATTGCTGTCCGGAATCGCCGTTTTTATATACCCAATCTATATCGTCGCGCTTTTCGCAATGTTTTTCAAACAACATCTCGGACGTGCTTCTGACTACGCTTGTTGCAAATCCTGATGTGTACTCTTCATAGGCATTACTCAAATATTCCACTTCATTCTTGACCGTAGGGTCATACTTATAAAAATCCTGCTCCGGAATAGAAAACGGAACGGTTTTCGGCTTGAATACAAGCTCGGTTTGTTCTGTCGAATGTGCTGTTGCTTCCTTGAAATCTTGACGTAATTTTCTCGCATTATTAATTACAAAAGCATAAAATTCCTTTGTATCGAGTACGACAAGATTTTTTGCCGTAACCAATTTTTTGCGAAAAAGACGTTCCAAAATCGTCTTGACTTTCGGCGTTTGAACATTTATGGCAGACTTTATCATATCCACGCTGTGCATAAGAAATATACCGTGCTTGTGCGTATCTACCGCTCTATGTATCGTTTTATGTTGGTCGCTTTCTAACGTAGACGTCGTTCTGACAAATTCACCCGAAAGAATTTGTCCGTTGATTTTATCTCCGAAGATATATCCCGCTTCGGCAAGCAATCGCTCGTTTTGTTTTTTATCTTTCCCAAGACGATATTTTTCAGTTAAATGAGCGCAAATTTTTTCGTAAACTTCACGCTCGCCCAAACCACCGTAATCCAAATTACGCAACTGTTTTTCAAGCGTAAACGTCTTGCACTTTTCTTTTAAGAAAAGCCGACGAGTTTCATAAGCCTTATCAACGCTCGCTAACAGCCCCGCTTTGTATTTTTCGTCAAACGTATAAACATAGCAAAAATCAAGCAAATCATCTTCATAATGTTTTGCTTCGGGCATTCTGCGTATTCTACCTATCGTTTGAATTTCAAAACTTTCGCTCATTCCCTCACGAAGTTTAACAAGAATCTTTGCACGTGGACAATCCCATCCCGTACTTATCGCTTGCTTCATAAGCAAAAACACGGGAATACCGTCATTGTCTGTCAGATTATTGGGCAAATCCCTTTTATCCTCACTCATCCACTTTGAAGCCATTCCGTTATCATAGGTATAACCCATAGCTTCGAGCTTCTTTTCCACGGCGGCAATCGTTTCGGGATGTCCGCTTGGAAATTGAATCAAAACAAGCGGACGAATCGTCTTTCCTATTTGCTTATATCTTTCCGCTATTGTTTTACGTTTATTATCCGCAAGTTCCAAAAGAAAGTCGTAATCGTCGTTGACTTCCATACCATCGGAAACACCTTCGTTTACATACAACGCTTTCGTTATAAGCCCCGCATTGATAACGTCCACTTCATCTATCTCAAAGTATTCAAACCGTTTGTTTTCTACCGCAGTCGCACTTACACGAATTATGTTCTTTGCCGAAAAGGCATCGATAATCGCTTTCGCTTTTGCTGTATTATTGGAGTGTTCCTCATCAATAATAACGATAAAAGTCGTATTGGCGCGGTGCGCTTCTGCAATCCTGTCAAACAGATTTTTACGTTCGCCCTCGCGCAGAGCCGTGTTTCCCGTCTTTGTAACGAGTTCCCAATTTATAAACGTCGTACTCTCGGCAGGAAAACCACCTTGTAATGCGTCAAACAAGTTCTGTGTATTACGTTGCGAATTGTATTTGAGCATCTTTTTACGACTCTGCTCTTCCAAATCTCCCTTACCGGGACAAAGCCATATAAACGCCGTTTTACTGTCGATTTTACTTAAATATTCTTCAATAAAGTCAATGAGTATAATCGTCTTACCCGAACCGGTAGGCGATTTCATGATTATCGTTTGTTTGCTTCTCTCGTCCGCAACCAAATCAATGAGTTTGAGTACTGCTTTCTCTTGAAAATCAAAAAGACTAATGTCGATTCCGCCTACCATGCTTGTCCCTCCTCTTTCAGCTCGAACTTAAAATAGGTATCAGGAATAATATGTATCTCTATCCCGTCGAATGTTTTGAGCTGTTCCGTGGTTAATAATACGTTCTTGGAAACGTACAACGCTTTCACTCCGTTATATTCATCAAAGTGCTTGTGCAACTCGTCCGCTTCCGTATCGCTCATTACCATTAAATACTGCCTACCGTCTATTTTAACGCCGTGTTCGAGTTGTATCATTTCGGCAATATGCTCCAAAAGCGCATCAGATAGGAACTCCTCATCACGCGATACAAAATCCGTGCGGTAATATTTGAGATTTGCGGGCAATCCATTAGAATATGTACTGCCATCCGTACGTTTGCCCGTTATTACAGTTTTAATTCTTGGATATGTTACATTATCACAAATCTGGCTTTCATTATTAGTGCAAAGTATGAACTTTCTATTGTCATTATCTTCATAGTTTGCTTCTAACACTGCTTGAGCGGTTGTACCTGAACCAGCAAAGAAATCTAAAACATTTTTAGGTTGTATGTGTAATAATAAAAATTTCAACAACTCCACTGGCTTCGGATTGTTAAAAATATCTTTTTGTTGAAATATATTTGTAAGCAACTTTGTTGCCGTCCCCGTCTCTGCCAAATCATAAAGTATACTTCTGCTTTTCAATAATTTGCCTTTACTTTTGTCGTAATATACTTTTTCATAAGGTATCCATCTATTTGTTTTCTTGTCTTTGCTCCAATGAACTTGGTCATTGACAATTAGACGATTGAGTCGATCTGCGCCTACGCGCCATCTACCATCTTTTCCATCTGGTGCAATCGGAAAGAAATCATTTCCGTCTGGATCAACAATAGAGAAATACATTGTTGGTCTATCTTCCTTGTGTGCCGAACTTCCCCATTTTTCCAATTTAACTATTGTGTATCTTCCTTTGGAATCACTATACTTAAAGTCTTCAACGTTAGCTTCATCTTTATATTCTATCCATTTAAATTCTGAACTTTTTCTATATCCCAAAACATATTCATGCTCTGTTACAAAGAAATCATCAGTTTGTCCACCGCCTGTTTTTTTACGCCAAATTAAAGTTCCTATGTAATTGCTTTCATCAAAAATATCGTCGCATAACATCTTTAACTGTGCATACTCATTTGAATCAATACTTATAAATATAGCACCTTCTCTACTTAAAAGAGTTTTTGCGATACATAATCTTGATGCCATAAATGATAACCATTTGCTATGTCTGAAGCCATCCGTGCTATCAACAAAGGAATCATCATATATAAAATCTTTATTGCCCGTATTGTACGGCGGATCTATGTAAATTAAATCTATTGAGCCTTTATGCGTTTTTTCAAGCAAATATAAGCTATGTAGATTATCGCCTTCAAGCAAAAAATTGTAATGCTTATCAGGCGCAACCGAAATCTCCCGTTCTTTCACTTCCGTAAAAACGGGAATATGCGTCCGCATTTGAACGTCGACCTTTTCTTCGTGTTCTTCCCACACAAGACCATACTTCTTTGAATTAAGCTCGTTTTCAATCTCACCTAATGCAATAAGCATTTCATCATCGTTTTTATGTTCTTCTTTTATTTTTTCCAAAAACTCAAGCATCCGCTTGCGCTTTATCTGTGAAAGATTGGGCATTATTAGTTACCTCTTGTTTTGCGTAATTTTTCCAACTTACTTGTTAAATAAATTTCAATAATTCCGATATAAGTATTTATTTTATACGGTGATTCAAACGACAATGTCTTTGCGTTGCAATTCAAAATAAAATCGGCAATTGCTACATTCATATCGGTAAAATGATGTTTCTGAATAATTCTAATAGCCTCTTGTCTATCAAAAGGCTTGGCAAAAAATTTTTCAATCTCATCTATATCTTTTTCGAGTTGGGATATTTGCAAAAGACACTTTTCGTTTTCCATATTTAGGCCTCCACGATTTCCATTATATCGGATATATCACAATCCAGCACTTTGCAAATTTTAAGCAAGACAGACGTTTTAACGTCCTCGTTTCTGCCGAGCTTAGCCATAGCGGTTGTCGTAATCCCCGCCGCAACACGCAAATCTTCTTTTCTCATATCTTTATCAATTAGCAGTTTCCACAACTTTTTATAGCTTGCCGCCATATCAAAAATCTCCTACTTTATTGGATATTCTTATTATAGCACAATCAAAGGAAAAACGCAAGATAATCTCCAAAATTTAGAGAACAATTCCTAAACAAAAAACGGCTCTACTTGTTATCGTAAAGCCGTTTTCATTACATTATCTCAAAATGTTTTAATGTTTCTTTTATCGCTTCGATCATTCTCGGTGTCGGATGCGCACGCGGTCTTTTTAATTCTTCGACTGCGTTGGGGGCGTCGTACATAGGCAAACCTAAATCGCGCTTGACTTCGGCAATATATGCCGTATGGACTTTGAAGCCATAAGTCTTTTCGATATAGTCTTGTATCTTCTTATACGTTACTTTATCTTTCGGCTTGCATTCATTGTCGCGCTCTTTGATTTTCTTTAACGAAAACTGTCCTTCGCCGTCCCCGAATTCTACGTCGATGTTGATATGACTGTCGGGAGTTTTTTTGGAAAGCACGACGAGCGTCTCCACCCATTTGGTATGCGGAAACATGTCGTATGGCGTAACCGACTCGACGTCGTATTTTTCAAGCAAATATTTCATATCGCGCGCAAGCGTCGCAGGATTGCATGAAACGTAAATCAACTTAGTAGGCTCAGCCTTTAATATACTGTCTATTACTTTCCTGTCGCATCCTTTGCGCGGCGGGTCCACGACGACTATGGATTTGTCTAAAGTCGCTATCAAAGGCGGCAGTTCCCTAGCGCAATCCCCGCATATCGAAATTATCTTATCGGCATTGCCGTTATCTTTCGCAAGCGCGCGAGCGTCGTTTACCGCGTCTTCGACTATTTCGATAGCGTATACTTTTTTGGCGTATTTAGCAAAAATATTGCTCATTATTCCTATTCCACTGTACGCGTCGATCACGTTGGGTATACCGCTTTCTTTTATTATCTCTCCCACTCTCGAATAAATCATATCTCTTACTTTGTCGTTAATTTGCATAAAAGAAAGCATAGACACTTGGTATTTTACTCCCAGCGTTTGTGCCGGAAGGGTTTGAGAGCCGCGCAACAATA
>JAIEEW010000243.1 GCA_029067255.1 Clostridia bacterium
CGTTCCGTATATAAAGAATTCTTCTCGAGAATTGTCGGAATTGGTTTCTCTGATCTCGGCCATAGATCCGCTTCCAATAAGTTTGCCTTTGTCTATTATTGCAACTCTATCGCAAAGTTTTTCAACGACTTCAATAATATGCGATGAGAATAAGACGCTGTTGCCTTCTTTGCAATGCTCTTTCATAAGTTCTTTAAGATTATACGCGCTCTTAGGGTCAAGTCCCGTAAGCGGCTCGTCGAGAATCCATAGTTTGGGATTGTGTATCAACGCTCCGATAATACAAATTTTCTGTTTCATACCATGCGAATAACCGCCGACGGGTTTATTGACTACGTCAGTCAATTCGAAAAGTTCGAGATATTTTTCCGCTCTCGACTTTCTATCATTAAGCCCCACCCCGTATATATCCGCCATAAAATTGATATACTCGTTTGCAGTCATCGTTTCATACAGAAAATGGTTATCAGGAACGTATCCTATATTCTTTTTCGCCGAAATGGGATTGTCATGCAAATCGTATCCGCATATCGACACGTTACCTTCGCTGAATGGCAAAGCGCCGGTTATACATTTTATAGTAGTGCTTTTACCTGCTCCGTTAGGTCCCAAAAAGGCAAAAAGTTCCCCTTCACGCACTTCGAAATTCAAATCTTTCACAGCGTACTTTTCGTTGCCTTTGTATTTTTTGCTTAAATTAGTTATCGTTAATATATTGCTCATATTGCTATATTCTCCGCTTACTATATTTTCTGCCATTTGGCTTGTATATATTATAAATCCGCTACAATTTTTCGGTCAATACAATTATTTAGAATATTTTACATTTTTTTTGCAGATTCTACATGAAAATCAAAATATTATTATATTTTATCGAAAAAACGGACTTATAGTCCGTCTTATTCGAATCAATTTTTCTTGTTTTCTTCTTTATTAGCCTTTATATCTTTTGCTCTGACAAGATATTTTTCAAAGCCGTTACCTAAAGGCTTATAAAATCTCTCGTCTTTTAACGTATCCGGCAAATACTGTTGATCTACCCAACCGCCGAAATCGTGGGGATATTTGTACCCCGAAATCTTTTGTGCTTTATAATTTTTATCCATAAGATACGGCGGGACTCTGTCGTCTTTGCGATTTGCAACAACTTCTTCGACAGCATATTTAGCCATAACTACGCTATTTGATTTAGGCGCTTCGCATACGTAAATTATTGCGTTATACAACGGAATCTTCCCTTCGGGAAGACCGATATTCTGATAAGCGGTCAACGCAGAAGTCGCAACTACTAACGCTTGCGGATCAGCCATTCCTACGTCTTCGCTACTGTGGACCACAAGGCGTCTTAGTATCAGCATGGGATCGCACCCCGCTTGTATCAACCTTTCCGCCCAATAAAGCGCTGCGTCGCTATCGCTGCCTCTTAACGATTTACAGAAAGCCGAGAGCATATCGTAATACATACTTTCGTCAATGCTCATAGATTTTTTCTGCGACGACTGCTCAGCCACCGTCAAATCAACGTTTATTATGCCGTTATCATCCGGATCGGTACTTTTAGCCGCGAGTTCCAACGCGTTGAGCGCGTTACGCAAATCGCCGTCGCTTGCCCATACGAAATGCTCAAGCGCATCGTCTGCAACTTTCAAATTCATATTTCCAAGTCCTTTGGACTTGTCCGAAAGAGCGCGAAGTAAAGTATTTTTTATATCCTGATCGCTTAAAGGTTTGAATTCAAAAATTCTACACCTAGATACAATAGCCCTAGTCATTGATACAAAAGGATTTTCTGTAGTCGAACCGATAAAAACTATATGTCCTTTTTCTATCGCTTCCAACATACAATCGGACTGCGCTTTATTCCATCTATGACACTCGTCAAGAAGCAAATACGTTCTTATTCCGTATCTTTCTTTCTCGATTCTCGCGTCTTCTATGACCTTTTTAGCATCAGCAATGCCGGAAGACACTGCGTTGAGTTTTACGAAATTAGACTTTGTTGTGTTTGCTATAATATTTGCTAGCGTTGTTTTTCCGCATCCGGGCGCGCCGTAAAAAATACAACTTCCCAAACTGTCCGTAAGAATAGCGCGTCGCAAAAGGCTGTTTTTACCGACAATATGTTCCTGCCCCGCAAATTCATCCAAAGTCGTAGGTCTCATTCTCTCCGCAAGCGGAGCGTTGTCTTTTTGTATCAAATCGAACAAATTCATATTGTCATTATATATTATTCGATCGATCAAAGTCAATAAATTCTCCGCTATCTGAACGTAATCTCAACGCTTCTCTTGCCCAAATCCTGCTGCATTGTCAGCGAAGTATCTCCTTTATATACTATACCGTCCGCTTTAACGCTGTCTTCCGCGCCTTTTGCAAACGTTATAGAATATACGGTACCCTTATAACGATAAATCAATTTCATATCCTGCCAATCTCGCAATTTGGGACGTGAAAACGTCATTTTATTGCCGCATATGCTTATTCCAAGAAAATCTCTTACTATGGTGTCGTAAAGAATACTTGCCGAACCAGTATACCAACTCCAACCCGATCTTCCGTAATTATCTTCATTTGTATATACGTCGCCTGACAGAACGTAAGGCTCTCCCTTATAGATAGAAGAATTTTCTTCGTCAAGATTTTTACTTATTGGATTTATCATATCCAACAAATCATTCGCGTCGTAAATACCGTCGCCCGTTTCTATCTTCTCGTCCAACATTGCGACCGCTTTGACAAACCAGACCGCAGCATGAGTATACTGTCCGCCGTTTTCTCTCACACCTTTGGGATAAGAAGATATATAACCGTAGTATCGCTCTTTCGTCTGGGCAGGCGAAAGTAATTTTATTATTCCAACCTTACCGTCGACAAGTTCGCCCGCCGACTGCAAAGCGCTTCGCTGCTTTTGTTTTGAAGATATATTCGCTATGACGCTCCAACTTTGACAGAGTAGATCCTTTGAGAAATGCTTACAGTTTCTGACTCCCAACTCTTCCCCGTAATCAGTAACTGCGCGCATAAAGTATCCGTCTTTGAAAGCATTGTCCAAAGCGCTGAGTAGATTCTCGATATGCGCGATAT
>JAIEEW010000244.1 GCA_029067255.1 Clostridia bacterium
CCCGTGTTGTAGTGCGGGCTGGTGGGCTCGGTGATGTTTATAAGAGACAGATATAGAGCAAAACGGCGACGAACTTGCCGTGAGTGTGAGCGGTAACGGATTTTTGCACAATATGGTGCGTATCATAGTCGGAACGTTGATAGACGTAGGCAGGGAAAGGATAGCCGTCGAAGAGATACCTAGAATCATCGAATCAAAAAGACACGTCGGCACAGGTAAAACTTTGGAGCCGCGCGGACTGTATTTATGTAAAGTGGAGTATTGAAATATTTATGTATAGGATAATGTTTGTATGCCACGGCAATATATGCCGTTCTCCGATGGCGGAATTCGTCTTCAAGGATATAGTAAAAAAGCAAGGAAGAGAAAAAGAATTCTTTATCGCGTCCAGCGCGACCAGTGTAGAAGAAATAGGCAATTCGGTTCATTACGGCACAAGAAGAAAACTTGCAGAATACGGCATAAGTTGCGACGGCAAACGGGCGGTAAGGCTGCGCGCCGACGATTATGAAAAATACGATATGTTCATAGGTATGGATTCATATAATCTTGTAAATATGCTCAGAATTTTCGGAAAAGACGACGAAGGAAAAATACATTCCATGCTGGAATTTGTCGGTTCTTCGCGCGACGTCGCAGATCCGTGGTATACAGGCGATTTTGACCAAACGTACAAGGATATAAAGGCGGGTTGCGACGCTTTGATAAAGATTTTGAATTAAGTTTATCTAAGGTATTTTGACGAGAGTAATATTTAGATTTTGCTATTGAAATATTTCCGGATGTATGGTATCATATTCGCAGGGGGAAATAGCGTTATGAAAAGAAGACCGTATATTTTCACGGCTATTATTTTGATTGTCCTTTTAATTTCAGTTATGCTTGTCGGTTGCGCGAAAGCGTATGATGATTTTACTCTCAACGGTTGGGAGTCTATTGCGTTGAAACGTTTGGGGAAGACTGCGGACGAAATCGATATTACGCGTTTGAGAGTGGAAGATTTTATAGATATCAAAGGACTGGAAACAGGGACTTATCTTTACTCAGGCGGAGAAAAGAATGCAAACGCCGAAGGCTGGTACGCTACTTTGATAGACAATTTTGACGTTGTCCATGACAGCGAAAGCGGTCTTAATCCAGAAATTTGGACGACTTCAAGACACGATCTCAGATGGGCAAGTCAGTCGAAAAAACATCCCGAATGTTCTAATTACTGGTGCAGTAAAGCGGTAAGCGTTGAAGACGGTAAGGCAAGAGTAAGAGCGTATTACGATGAAGATCACGACTGCGAAGTATGTCGCGAATACGGACATATCAACGGAAGATTTACCGGCGGATTCGAGACTCGCGCCGAAGTAGTAAGAGAAGAGAACAACGGAAAAAGAGAGTATGACAGCAATATTCTTTGGGCGCAAGCGTTCGGGTATTTCGAAACGAGTATAAAATTCCCCGACATGGACGGCATGTGGTCTGCGTTTTGGTTGCAGGGCAACGAAATGCGCGAGATAGGTTTCGACGGCGAAGACGGTACGGAGATAGACATCTATGAGTCGGCTTTTAGACTGAACAACGACAAGATGTCGCGTATGGGACATGCGCTTCTATGGAACGGCTACGGTAAGAGCGGAAAAGTGGACGGAAATATAAGGCTTTTGGAGCAAAATCTCTACGACGGTAATTTTCATACTTTTTCTCTTTTGTGGACGCCCGAATGTTACGTTTTCTTTATTGACGGATATGCGACATGGGCTTCGAATGCGGGCGGAGTTTGTAAAGTTCCTGAATTTTTAAGATTTACCAACGAAATAGACGCGGGCGATGGTTACGGACCGCACGGCCAGAAAATAGGTCAATTCTCGCATGACGGTGAAGCGTCAATGTATGTCGATTATATTCGAGTATATCAAAACGTTGAATACGAAAAACGTATCGCGCCCAGTATAGACGGTAAACCGTATTCAAAAGACAATAATTTCGAAAGCGCTTTCAAGAGCGATTACGATACCGCTAATTAAAAGTTTTTATAAGAACGGTTATTGGTATATTGTAACAGTTTTAAGGAGATTGCGCCGAGTTGAAATAAGGTAGAAAGATGGAAAAAAAGTTTTTTAGATTAAAGAACGGCGATAGAAATTTTTGCAGGTTGTATCTGCCTTATAAAGGCGCGGAAAATATACCGGTGATAATCTATTGCCACGGCTGGACAAAACCTTTGTTTGGCGGCGGGAGAATTATCGGCGGCGCTCCGAAACAAGTAAGAAACGAAGCGATTAAAAACGGTATGGCATTTATTTCCTTCGACCAGTTTGGCGAATACCGTACGTGGGGCGATAATAGGTATTTTACGCACGAAAGATGGGGCGAAGGCGTTAATAACGTATACGAGTATATTGTAGAATCGGGACTGTCAAGTCAAGGCTTGATAGGCTGCTTTGGCATCAGTAGCGGAACGACTGCCGCTTTCAGAATGGAGATGAAGTATCAAAAACTGGCTTTTATCGTGTCAGTTGCGACTGCAATAAGCAATAATATAATCAATCCCGGCGGTCCCAGACAGTTTTACCTTGATAATAAAGAACTTTTAGATAGCGGCGGGTTAGTCAAATATTGCAATAAAAGAATATCTAAACTCTTTTTTGAAGACGACGATAAAAATCTGTGTATCGAACATATGGATAAAGTCAAATGCCCAACGTTTTTTATGCAAGGCGACAAAGACAACGACCGACGCAAAAAAGATGCTCTCGACGGTTATGAAGCGCTCAAATCATACGGCGTACCTACCGAATATCTTCTCGTTGAAGGCGGGGGACACGGACTCAACGAACGCGCAAAACTCTGCGCGGAAAAGACGGCTGAGTTTATGAAGAGAACGGTTGCTAAAAAATTGTATTGGCAGTTAC
>JAIEEW010000245.1 GCA_029067255.1 Clostridia bacterium
CCCTTGTATGCGAGTTCTCTGAAGCAAATTCTGCAAATTCCGTACTTTCTTAATACTGCGTGCGGTCTTCCACAAATCTGGCATCTCGTATATGCTCTTGTGGAGTACTTTGGAGTCTTTTGCTGCTTGTTGATCATTGCTTTCTTAGCCATATTTTAATCTCCTTATTTCACAAAAGGCATACCGAGAAGAGTCAACAACTCCTTAGCCTCTTCGTCTGTTTTTGCAGTTGTAACGACGATAATGTCAAAACCTCTTACCTTCTCTACTTTATCGTATTGAATTTCTGGGAAGATGATTTGTTCCTTAACGCCCATTGCGTAGTTGCCGCGTCCGTCGAAAGAATCGTTGGGTACGCCCTTAAAGTCTCTTACTCGGGGAAGCGCGACGGATACGAGTTTATCCATAAAGTCGTACATCTTCTTTCCGCGAAGAGTAACTTTTGCGCCTATTACCATACCTTCTCTGACTTTGAAGTTTGCAACGCTCTTCTTTGCTTTACATTCTGCCGGAGCCTGACCTGCGATCATTTTGAGTTCTTCGATCGCCTGTTGAAGGCTCTTGCTGTTGTCCTTAACGTCGCCGAGTCCCATATTGAGAACTACTTTTTCGAGTTTGGGAACTTCGTTGACGTTCTTGTAATTGAATTTCTTTATCAATGCAGGAACTACTGTCGATTTATAATATTCCAACATTCTGTATTCTCTATTTTCCACAGTCGTTATCCTCCATTAGTTGTTTTCTTCCGTCTTCACGGTTTTCTTTGCCTTAGTAGCGGTCTTCTTGGTCGCTTTCTTAGCAGTCTTAGCGGATTTGGAAGCCTTAACATCCAAAGACTCTCCGCACTTCTTGCATACGCGGGTTTTGATTTTCTTGCCGTTTTCGTCCACGGTTACTTTGTGCGCTACTCTGGTAGCGGCGTTGCAACTCGGACAAATTATCATAACGTTGGATACGTTGACGGACGCTTCTCTTTCGATAATGCCGCCCTTTTCCTGAGCGTTACGCGGCTTAACGAAACACTTTACAGTCTTCAAACCGTCGCCTTTAAGCACCACTCTGTCGGATTTGGTATTTACTGCCAAAACCTGACCTGTCTTACCTTTATCGGAGCCTGCGATAACCTTTACCGCGTCGCCCTTCTTAACATTCATACTCATAGTGGTCTACCTCCGTTAGATTACCTCAGGGGCAAGAGAAATGATTTTCATATAATCTTTATCTCTGAGTTCTCTGGCTATTGGTCCAAAGATACGCGTGCCTCTCGGTTGTTTTTGGTTGTCGATAATAACTGCCGCGTTATCGTCGAATCTGATGTGCGATCCGTCGGTTCTTCTGATACCCTTTTTGGTTCTTACGATAACCGCCTTAACAACGTCGCCTTTCTTTACCGCTCCGCCGGGAGTAGCCGTCTGAACAGCCGCTACGATAACGTCGCCGATATTACCGCTTCTGCGGAAGGATCCGCCCATAACTCTAATACACTTGATTTCTTTTGCGCCCGAATTGTCCGCAACTGCCAATCTTGTTTCCGGTTGTATCATTATTCGGTCCTCCTTATTTAGCCTTTTCGACGATTTCGACTACTCTCCAACGCTTTTCTTTGGAAAGAGGTCTTGTTTCGACGACACGAACGGTATCGCCTATGCCGCATTCGTTTTGCTCGTCATGAGCCTTGAATGTCTTTGTTCTGTTGACAATCTTACCGTAAAGAGGATGCTTAACACGCTCTTTAATAGCAACGACAACGGTCTTATCCATTTTATCGCTGACTACTACGCCGGTTCTGGATTTTCTGAGATTTCTTTCTTCCATGTTTTGTTATCCTCCTTATTTAGATTTTTTCGTTGATTTCTTAGCGGCTTTTGCCGGTTCCTGAGAAATTCCGAGTTCTCTTTGACGGATCACCGTCTTAACTCTTGCGATATCTTTCTTGCATACTGCAAGTTGATTTGCGTTTTCGAGTTGTCCTGCTTTGTGCTTAAAGCGAAGATTGAAAAGTTCTTCCTTCAACTCGT